>JAEVZM010000353.1 GCA_023392225.1 Pseudomonadota bacterium | reverse complement strand
CTGACGCGCGGGGGCGGGGGCGCCGAGATGCCGGCGATCAGGACCGACGACAGCGCCACGATCGAGCCGACCGAGAGGTCGAGGCCGCCGCCGATCAGCACGAAGCACATGCCGAGCGCCACGAAGCCGAGCAACGAGGACTGCTTGAGGATGTTGGCGAGGTTGTCGGGATCGAGGAAGGTCGGCGCCACCACGCCGAAGGCGGCGCCCATCACCACCAGCACGACGAGATAGGGATACTCCCGGAGCAAACGGCCGAGCATCGGCTACTCCTCCACCGTGATCGGCTTGACGATGCCGTATTCGAGAACGTTGAAGCTCTGCTCGACGTCGAGGTCGAGCTCGTAGCGGCCGGGCTTGATCGCCTCGAGCGTGGCAGTGAGCGTCATCGGCTCCTTGAGCTTGCCGAAGCTCCACGCCCGCCGCCCCCAGAACTCCTGCACCGAGCGCGGGTTGGGCACCGCCTTGACCAGCTTGAAGCCAGTCCAGAAGTTGAGCGGCGTCATCAGCGAGAAGTCGGTGGCATGCTCGCCATTCGGGGCGACGGTGATCACCAGGTCGAAACGCTCGCCGAGCCTGACGCTCGAAGGCAACGAGACCGCATCAGCGGTGAGGACCACCGGCGCATCCGCGGGGATCGACTCGGCACCCGCCGCGGCGGCGTGGATCTGGTCGAGATAGATCTTGGCCTCGCGGGTCGCGTCGGAATCCGGGTAGCGCTCGGCGAGTTGCTCGTAGACCGCCTCGAACGCCTCGGCATCGCCCATCTCCTGAAGGAGCGCGGCGTAGCTCTTGAGGATGTCGAAGCGCAGCGTCTCGGGGATCGTCCCCTCGGTGACGTCGACGAGGAGCGCGGCGAAGTACTCCTTGGACAGCGCGAGGTCGCCCATGCCGCGGGCGGAGTTGGCGATGCCGATCCGCGACAGAAGCGCATATTCGCTGTCGGGGAAGCGGTCGATCACCTCCTGGTAGAGCGGAATGGCGCGCTGATAGACGCGGGTCAGATCGAGATTGTTGGCGCGAGTATAGGGCGCCTTGGCGAGGTCGATCTCGAACAGCGACGGCGCCGTGCGCAAGAGGACGACATTGACCGCGAGCACCAGCACGGCAAGCGCGGCGATGCCCTTCGCCCAGGCGCCGACGCCGCGGAGGCTCGGCAGGCCGATCGACATCGCTCCCCAGGCGATCTGGCGGTCGCTGACCGTCTGGAGGAGCACGGCGAGGATGATGATCCCGCCCTTCGCCACCTGCTGCCAGGCAGGACCGACGCCGAGCAGGTTGAACAGGTTGGCGACGATGCCGATCAGCAGCGCGCCGACGAAGGCGCCCCACACCGAGCCGCTGCCGCCGCGGATCGAGGTCCCGCCGATCACCACCGCGGCGATCGCGTCGAGCTCCCAGAAGATGCCGGCCTGGCCTGGCTCGCCCGAGCCCATGCGCCCGGTCAGCACCAGGCCGGACAGGCCGGCGAGCAGCGCCGAGTAGAGATAGGTCTTGAACTTGACCCGGCCGACGGCGACGCCGGAGAGCCGTGCGGCCTCCTCGTTGGCGCCGGTGGCATAGACCTCGCGGCCGAACACCCGCCAGCGCATCAGGTACCAGGTGACGAGCGTCACCCCGAGGAAGATCAATGCCGGCACCGGCAGGCCGAACACGACGCCGCGCGACAGGAACAGGAAGGCGTCGGGGTAGTCGGCATAGATCGGCTGGCCGCCGGTGTAGACGAGGCCGGCGCCGCGCGCGACGGTCATCAGCACCAGCGTCGCGACGAACGGCTGGAGGCCGAACCAGGTGACCAGCGCGCCGTTGGCGAAGCCGATGGCGAGCGCGACGAGCAGCGGAATGGCGATGAACAGCACCGCCGGCGACTGGCCGACCCAGAGGCTTGCGGCCACCGCGCCGGTCAGCGCCACCACCGAGCCCACCGAGAGGTCGATGCCGCCGCCGATGATGACCACGTTCATGCCCATCGCGACGATGCCGACCAGCGAGGCGGCGCGGATCACGTTGAGGATGTTCTCGAGCGTCCAGAAGTGCTCGGAGACGAAGCCGGCCCCGACCAGCAGCGCGACGAGGATGACGAAGTTGCCGCGCAGAACGAAGCCTTTGAGGGACTCGGTCATCATGCCACCGCCGCCTCGGAATCCCGGCCCATGACGTTGAGCATGATCCGGTTGAGGTCGAAGTCTGCGCGCCGATAGGTGCTGGTGACGGTGCCGAGATGGAGGCACACGATCCGGTCGCAGACCCGGATCAGCTCCTCGATCGCCGAGGAGATCATGATCACCGAGCTGCCCTTGCCGGTCAGCTCCCAGATCAGGTCGAAGATCGCTTCCTTGGCGCCGATGTCGATGCCGCGGGTCGGCTCGTCGAGGAGGTAGATCTCGGTGCCGGCGCCGAGCAGCTTGGCGAGCACCACCTTCTGCTGGTTGCCGCCACTCAGATTGCCGACCGGCTGGGCGAGGCTGGCATGCTTGACCATCAGCGTGCGGCACAGCTCGGCCGCCGACTGGGCCTCGCGGCGATGGTTGAGGCCGAGCGGGCCGCAATAGGAGGCGAGCGAGGGCAGCGTGACGTTGTGCCCGATCGGCATGGAGAGGATCAGCCCTTGCGACTTCCGGTCCTCCGGGGCGAGGCCGACGCCGCAGTCGAGCGCCGCCCGCGGCGAGGAGAACAGGCCGACGCGACCCTTGACCGTGAGCTCGCCCGCCTCGACACCGTCGGCGCCGAAGATGGCGCGGACCAGCTCGGTGCGGCCGGCGCCCATCAGCCCGGCAATGCCGAGCACCTCGCCGCGATTCAGCCTGAGGCTGACCCCGTTGAGGACCGGTGGACGCCGGAGGCCCTTCAGCTCCAGCACCACCTCCTCGCTCGCGGCGCCCGTGCGCTGCCGGGTATCGTCGAGCTTGACCTTGTGGCCGAGCATCATCTCGACCAGCCCGGCCTCATCGACGTCATCGATCTTCGCCGCCCCGACATAATCGCCGTCGCGCAGCACCACCAGCCGGTCGCAGAGCTCGAAGATCTCGTGGAGATGGTGGGTGATGAGGATGACGGCGATGCCCTCGTCGCGGAGCGAGCGGACCAGCGTGAAGAGGTTCTCGACCTCTTCCTTGGACAGCGATGCCGTCGGCTCGTCCATGATCAGGAGGCGCGACTTGCGGCTGAGCGACTTGGCGATCTCGATGAGCTGCTGCTCGGCGATGCTGAGCGAGCCGGCCCGGGCATCGAGGGAGGCGGTGAGGCCGAGGCGCTGAAGGATCGTCTTCGCCTCGCGCCGCATCGCCGGCCAGTCGAGGAAGCCGCGCTTGCGCTTGAGATGGCCGAGGAAGACGTTCTCGACCACCGACAGCTCGGGGACGATCATCAGCTCCTGGTAGACGGTGCAGATGCCCTTCGCCTGCGCCTCGAGCGGCCCCGAGAAGCTGACCGGCTCGCCGTCCACCGACAGCGTGCCCTCGTTGGGACGGACGGCGCCGGCGAGGATCTTCATCAGCGTCGACTTGCCGGCGCCGTTCTCGCCGACGACGGCGACGATCTCGCCGGCATCGATGGCGAAATCCACGCCCTTCAGCGCCTTGACGCCGGGGTAGAACTTGCTGACGCCCTTTGCTTCGAGAAGCATGCTTCCTCCAGAGACCGCGCCTGCTCGGCCCATGCCGCTCAGCCGAGGCCGATGGCACCGCGCTCGGCGAGAAGCCGCTGCGCGTCAGGGTCGATGCCAAGCTCGGCGAGCACCTCGGCCGTCTGCGCCCCCAGCTTCTGCGGCGGCAGGCGCACCGGCGCGGTCTTGCCGTCGTAGCGCACCGGGTTGGCAACGAGCTTGATCGACTCGCCGGTCCAGGCCTCCACGTCCATGAGGTCGCCGTTGTGGATGAGCTGCGGGTCCTCGGCAAGGTCGTCGTAGTCGTTGACCTCCGTGAACCAGACGCCGTGCTCGGTCAGGAGCGCCGCCCAGTGGTCGAACGGCTGCGCCTTGAGGGTGCGGGCAAAGACCGCGGATATCTCCTGGCGCCTGGCATAGGCCTCGTCGGCCCCGGCGCCGATCTCGGCGTCGATGCCGAGCGCCGCGGCCATCTTCTCGAGGTTGCCGAGGGAGAGGCCGATATAGCGGTCGGACGTCGCGTAGATGCCGTAGGGCGCCTCGTGATACCAGCTGCCGACATGGGTCGGCTGCTGCGCCGACTCGGGCTTCTCGCCGTTGAAGTAGCAGACCAGCGATTCCTGCTGGAGGTTGAGCGCCGCCGAGAACAGGTTGACGTCGACGCGGCTGCCCTTGCCGGTGCGAAGCTTCTGGACCAGGGCCCCGAGGATGCCCGCGGCGTAGACCACCGCACCGTGCTGGTCGACCACGGAGCTGCCGACCAGGCGCGGCCCCTCGCCGGTCTTGCCGGTGATCCAGGCGAGGCCCGACAGCGACTGCGCGATCATGTCCTGGCCCGGCCGGTCGCGGTACGGACCGTCGGCACCGAAGCCGCTCGCGGCGGCGAAGATGATGCCCGGGTTGAGCACCTTCAGCGCCTCGTAGCCGAGGCCGAGCTTGTCCATGACACCGGGCCGGAAGTTCTCGGCGACGACGTCGGCACCGGCGGCGAGCTGACGCGCGATGTCGAGTGCTTCGGGATCCTTGAGGTTGAGGCAGACGCTCCGCTTGTTGCGGTTGGCGACCAGCCCCAGCATGGTCTCGCCACCCGCCTTCTTGGCGTTCGCCCCGCCCCAGTGGCGCTGGAACGCGCCGCCGATCGGCTCGATGGCGATGACCTCCGCCCCGAGGTCGGCCAGGAACTGGATGCCCAGCGGCCCCATCAGGTAGTGGTTGAAGCTGACGATGCGGATACCGTCCAACTGCATTCGGGCGAACTCCATTCGGTTCCTGCGGGTCCGGTGCGCCCTTCGGGCGCGGCCGGGCTTGATGGTCACTCGTCGTCGAACTGCGGCGCGCGCTTCTCGAAGAAGGCCGTCATGCCTTCCTTCTGGTCGCGGGTGGTGAAGGCGAGCGCGATGTTGCGGCGCTCGCGCTCGAGCCCGGCCGACAGCGGCAGCTCGTCGGCGGCGCGCACCGCGTCCTTGGCGAAGCCGAGCGCCTTCGCCGAATGGCGCGCGATGAGAGCGGCGATCTCGATCGCCCGTGCCTCGCAGGCGCCGTCGGCGGTCACTTCCGCGACGAGCCCGAGGCGAAGCGCCTCGGCGGCATCGACCGGCTCGCCGGTGAGGATCATCTTCATCGCCGCATACTTGCCGACGAGGCGGCGGAGACGCTGGGTGGCGCCGTCGCCGGGAATGTGCCCGAGCTTGATCTCGGGCTGGCCGAACCGCGCCGAGGCGCCGGCGATCACCACGTCTGAGAGCATCGCCAGCTCGTGGCCGCCGCCGAGACAGAGGCCGGAGACCGCGGCCACGATCGGCAGGCGCGTCGTCTCGAGAACGGCCCAGTCCTCGGCGCGCCGCCGATTCTGGATGGCGGCGATGCCGTGCGCCTGCATCTCCTTGATGTCGGCTCCAGCCGAGAAGACGGCTCCGGAGCCCGCGAGCACGATGCAGCGCACGCCGCGTGTCGCCTCGGCTTCGCGGACATGGCCCGCGAGCTCCGCGATGAGGGCGTTGCTGAGCGCGTTCCGCTTCTCCGGCCGGTTCAGCCGCAAGAGCACCACGCCCGGATGCGGCGCCTCGCGCAGCACCAGCCGGTCTTCGATCTCGGTCATGGGATGAGGCCCGCCTGAGGCCCCCCGGGGTTCCCTTGGTCAGGGAGCCCCCGGGAGGAGGTGACGTGAGGCCGCCTGCCTTAGCGGACGTACTGGGAGTCGGCGTTGTAGTAGTCGTCGACGTTCTCGGGCGTGATCACCGGCGTCTCGGTGATCAGGCGCTTCGGCACCGGCTCGCCCTTCAGCACGCGCACGGCCATGTCGAGGCCGAGGGCACCGCCCGTGGCGTAGATCGCGGTCGCCTGGAGCCAGCCGTCCTTGATCGCCTCGAACGCCTCGCGCTGGCCGTCGACGCCGACCAGGAACACCTCGCCGGGCTTGTAGCCGGCTTCCTTCAGCACGTTGATCGCGCCGAGGATCATCGGGTCGTTGTGGGCGTAGATGACCTGGAACTGGCCCTTGTACTTGGTCAGCCAGTCCTCGACGATCGGGATCGCCGGGGCGAGGTCATAGTTGGCCGGCTGGGCATCGAGCCGCTTGATCCCGGAGCTGCCCTCGATCTGCGAGGTGAAGCCCTCGTGCCGCTGGATGGTGGGGGTGGCGCCCGGGATGCCCTCGATCTCGAGATAGTTGAAGGTATCGCCGACCTTGCCGAGCACGTACTTGCCGAGCTCCTCGCCGATCTGCAGGTTGTTGCCGCCGATGAAGACGTTGTAGTCGTCGCCGACCACTTCACGGTCGAGCACGATCAGCGGGATGCCGGCCTTCTTGATGGCGTCGACGGCCGGGACCAGCGCCTGTGCCTCGCGCGGGCTCATCATGATCAGGTCGACGCCACGCGAGATCAGGTCCTCGACGTCGGCGATCTGCTTCTCGTTCGAGCCGCCCGCGTCGGTGTAGATGAACTCCTCGACGAGGTCGGGATACTGCTCCGCCTGCGCCTCGGCCGAGGTCACCATATAGGCCCGCCACGGATGATCCATGGTGTCCTGGCTGAACCCGATGGTCCACGGCGGCGGCCCGAAGGGGTACTCGTCGGCCATCGTGACGGACGAGAAGCCGAGGCTGAGCGCCGCGGCGGCGGGTGCCATGAGCAGAAGATTGCGTCTGGTGGTCACGTTCGATCCTCCCTGAACGCCGCCCGCCGCGCACGCGGTGCGCGCGCCCCGGGGCGGCGATTCCAATCGCTCCCATGCCTGGCCGGGACGAGCCCTTGCCGAGCGCCGCAGACGATACGTCAAACGCTCCTCAAGTCAAATGTTTAGTGATTATTTCAATTGCGCAGCGCAGAACCAGTGATCGTGATCCCGGGCTTATGTGCCACATATCATTCATTTATCGCAGCTTATCGCATTGCACAAACGGCCCTGCCCCGCTCCATCATGGTTATTTCAGTGGAATTCTCGATCGAATTTTTACTAAACGATTGACCCGCACGACGACCCGGCTATAGTCTCGGGAAAAGGCCACCCAAGGGAGGAGGACCCTGGTGTACGACTACATCATCGTCGGAGCCGGCTCGGCCGGCTGCGTGCTGGCGAATCGCCTCACCGCCGATCCGGACGTCCGGGTGCTGCTGCTCGAGGCCGGCGGTCCTGACAAGGACCCGATGATCCACATCCCCGGCGGCTTCGCCAAGCTTCAGAAGCCCAGCGTCAACTGGTGCTTCGCGACCGCGCCGCAGCGCCATCTCGACAATCGCGAGCTTTGGTTCCCGCTCGGCAAGACCCTCGGCGGGTCGAGCTCGATCAACGGCATGATCTACATCCGCGGCCAGAAGGAGGACTACGACGCCTGGGCCGCGGCGGGGAACGCGGGTTGGTCCTACGAGAGCGTGCTGCCCTACTTTCGGCGCGCCGAGAACAACGAGTTCTATGCCGACGCCTATCACGGCACCGACGGGCCGCTGACGGTCTCCAACCAGCGCTCGCCGCACCTTCTCTCCAAGGCCTATATCCGCGCCGCCCAGCAGGCCGGCTACAAGCTCAACCCGGACTTCAACGGCGACGACCAGCTCGGCACCGGACTCTACCAGGTGACGCAGCGCGCCGGCCGCCGCGCCTCGGCGGCGGTCTGCTATCTCCGCCCGGCCATGGCCCGGCCCAACCTGACGGTGGTCACCGGCGCCCTCAGCAAGCGCGTCATCGTCGAGGGCAAGCGCGCCGTCGGCGTCGAGTACATCCGCGGCGGCCGCACCGAGACCGTGCGCTGCGAGCGCGAGGTGCTGCTCTCGTCGGGCTCGATCGGCACGGCGAAGCTCCTGCTGCTCTCCGGCATCGGCCCCGCCGAGGAGCTCCGCCGGCACGACATCGCGGTCGTGCACGAGATGGCGGGCGTCGGCCGCAACTACCAGGACCACCTCAACTCCTACGTGGTCTGCGACCTCAACGAGCCGATCTCCTATGACGGCCAGCACAAGTTCCCGAAGAACATCAAGCACGGCATCCAGTACGCGCTCTACCGCACCGGCGCGCCGACCTCGCCGGTCGCCGAAGGCGGCTGCTTCATCGACAGCCACGGCACCGGTCGCGCCGACATCCAGACCCACATCCTGCCGGCCTATGTGGTCAACGGCGCCCGCACCTTCGTCCCCGGGCACGGCCTGACCATCAACTCGTGCAACATGCGGCCGACCAGCCGCGGCACGGTCACGCTGCGCTCGGCGGACCCCACCGCCATGCCGGTGATCGACCCGAACTACCACGACACCGAGTTCGACCGGGACATGTCGGTACGCAGCATCCGCCACATCCGCGAGATCCTCGCCCAGCCGGCCATCGCCAAGTACATCAAGCGGGAGCGCTTCCCGAGCGCGGATCGCAAGACCCCCGAGCAGATCCTCGAATATGTCCGTGCCTACGCCTCGGTCGACTATCACCCGGTCGGCACCTGCAAGATGGGCACGGACGAGATGTCGGTGGTCGATCCCGATCTCAAGGTCCACGGCCTCGACGGCCTCCGGGTCTGCGACAACTCGATCATGCCGCTGCTCAACAGCGGCAACACCAACGCACCGGCGATCATGATCGGCGAAAAGGCGGCAGCGATGATTCGCGGCGAGATGCCGTTGACTCAGAAGGCGCCTGAGCGAACCTATTTCCCCGCCAAGTCGATGGCCTGAGGATCGATCCGCGTGTCCAAGCCGACCGGAAAGAAACGGGTCACCCTCAAGGACGTGGCCGAGTATGCGCAGGTCTCCCTGGCGACGGCCTCGCTCGTCCTCCAGGGCAAGGGGAACCTCCGCGACGAGACGCGCGAGCAGGTCGAGCGCGCCATCGAGGCGACCGGCTATCACCGCCGGCCCGCCGGCAAGTTCCAGGAGACCGGCAAGAACTACGCCCTGATCGTCGACGACATCTCGAACCCCTATTTCCACTCGCTGTTCGAGGGGCTCGACCGGGCGCTTGAGAGCTTCGGGCACTTCGCCTCGCTGCTGTCGAGCCACGATTCGCTCGAGCGGCAGAACCAGATGCTCCGCGACCTCTGGAAGTCGGACGTCGACGGCGTGATCCTGGTGCCGGCGACCGGAACCACGGCCGAGGACCTCAAGTGGCTCGACCGCCGGCGGCGGCCGCTGATCATGGCGGTCCGCAACATCGCCAACTCGCCCTTCGACTATGTCGGCGCCAATCCGATGGTCGGCATGCAGCTCGCCACCGAGCGGCTGATCTCCCTCGGCCATCGCGGCATCGCCTTCGTCGGCGGCTATTCGGCCAACTACGCCTATGGTGCCCGCTATGCCGGCTTCGCGTCGCTGATGATGAACAAGGGCCTCGCCGTCAATCCCGACTGGATCGTCAGCGGCGGCTCGACCCGCGAGTTCGGCTTCAAGGGCACCCAGCGGCTGCTCGCGCTGCCCGAGCCGCCGCGGGCGTTGATCGGCTACAACGACCTCGTCGCGATCGGCGCGATGGACGCCATCACTGCGGCCGGCCTCCGCCCGGGGCGCGACGTCGCCGTCATCGGCTATGACGACATCCCCGAGGCGGCGCTGCAGCCGGTGCCGCTCACCTCGGTGGCGACGCCGGCCGACAAGCTCGGCCAGGTGATCGCCGAAGCCCTGCAGTCCCGCGGCGAGCAGACGGCGCCGAGCCCGCTCGACATCACCTATCCGCCGCGGCTCGTCATCCGGCGAAGCTGCGGGCCCGCCCTCCAGGCCGCAACCCCACGCGACGGTGCAACCGCCCATGACGCTGAAGCAAGTCTCTGACGGCAAATGGCTCAACCCGCCGGCCGACTTCCGGCTGGACGACCACAGCCTGTGGCTGCGGACGCGCGAGAACACGGATTTCTGGCGCCATACCCACTACGGCTTCGTCCACGACGACGGGCACTTCTGGGGCGTGCCGGCACCGCGTGCCTTCACCGCCATCGTCACCTTCGAGGGCCACTACGAGACGCTCTACGACCAGGCTGGCCTGATGCTGCGGATCGACGAGACGGCGTGGGTCAAGCTCGGCATCGAGCATTCCGACGGCATGACCAATTTCAGCATCGTCGTCACCCGCGGCAACTCGGACTGGTCGGTCGTCGGCCAGCCGCTGATCTCCGGCCCGCAGTCGGTCCGCCTCACCCGGATGGACGGGGCGATCATCGCCCATTTCCGCCGACCCGACGGCGGCTGGCAGCTGATGCGCGTCGCCGACTTTCCCGACGGTGAGGTGATGATCGGCCCGATGGCCTGCTCGCCGCAGCGCGCCGGGTTCGAGGCGACCTTCACCGGCTTCGAGATCGCCGCCCCGATCGATCACCCCCTGCACGACCCAGCCTGACGAGGGCCCGCCCATGACCGCCGCTGCCTCGCCTCACATCCGGGAGGCCCTGGACCTCATCGCCCGCAAGACGCTGGAGGACGAGACCCGGATCGGTGCCGCCTTCCCCTATGTCACCCGTCCCGACGGAAGCTGGGACACGATGTCGGCGAGCGTCAGCGCCGGCTATACCGGCGACGCCTGGAGCCACGGCAACTGGTTCTGCGGCTTCTGGGTCGGCATGCTGCTCACCGGCTATCTCCACACCGGTGACGCGCGCTACCTCGGCCTTGCCCGCGACCGCATGGTGCTGGTCGCCGAGCGGGCCGGCGACGGCAACACCCACGACATCGGCTTCATCTTCCTCAGCTCCGCCGTGCCGCTCCACCGGATCACCGGCGAGGCCCGCTATCGCGACATCGCCCTCCGCGCCGCCGACCGGCTGCGCGCGCGCCTGGTGGTGACCGCGGCCGGCGCCTACGTCTCCTCCTGGGGGCCGATGAGCGACCCGCGCGGCCGGGCGAGCTCGGCTATCGACACCATGGCCAACATCCCGCTTCTCCTGTGGGCCGCGGGCGAGACCGGCGACGCCAGCTACCGGCTTGCCGCCGAGGCCCATGCCGACATGACCATGGCCGCCTTCCGGCGGGCCGACGACAGCCTCTATCACGCCGTCGAGTACGATACCGCCAGCGGCCGGCGGCGGCGCGGCTACACCTTCCAGGGCGCCCATGACGAGAGCTTCTGGTCGCGCGGCACCGGGTGGGCGGTGATCGGCCTCGCCGCCGTGGCCGAAAGCTCCGGCAAGCGCGGCTATCTCGACGACGCGATCGCGCTGTCCGAGGCTTGGTTCGCCCGCCTCGGCGACCGCGTGGTGCCGCCCTACGACTTCGACGCCAGCGGCGCCGCCGTGCCCGAGGATTCGGCGGCGAGCGCCATCATGGCCGCCGGGCTGCTCGACCTCGCCGCGCTCTACCCCGACGCCAGCGTCGGCCGCCTGTGGCACGACCGGGCGATTGCGCTGCTCGAGGGCCTCTGCCGCGACTATCTCGCCCGCGAGGCCGACCATCGCGGGATCCTCAAGCACGGCTGTTATTCCCAGCCCCACAACATCGGCCCCGACGCTGCGGTGATGTTCGGCGACTACTTCTTCGCCGAAGCGCTGTCGCGGGTCGCCTTTCCCGACCAACTGGTCCCGGCGCGCCGGCCGCTCGACGCGATGCCGCAGCACGGCTGAGCGCCCGTCGGCTCCGGAAGGACGGGCGTCGGCGGGAGCGGAGTCCGGCCGTCGAATCCTCGAGGCGCCTCCCCTTGTTCGACCCGGTCGATTTCGATGACGGTCTGGTGCTAGGATTCAGTCCTGCACCGCCGTTTCCAAAGCGACCTCGATCCCTTGAAGACGCGCACGTCCAGATCCAGCATCGACACCTTCCTTGCCGAGGAAGGCAAGGGTGCGGGTGCTATGGCAAGCCGAGCCCGATGACGATCCTGGTCACCGGGGCGACGAGCCCGCTCGGTCGACGCCTCGTCGCGCGATTGCGCGCCGACGGCGACGAGAGGGTCGTCGGCTCAGCGAGGACCGCGGAGCCCGGCGAGGACATCGTCGCCTGCGACGTGACGGCTCCGGGCCAACTGGCGGAGCTGGTCGAGACTCTCCGCCCCAGCCGCGTGTTCCACCTCGTCGCACGCTACGACGGGCCGTTTGACGCCGCACTTGCCGTCAACGCCGGTGCGGCCCAGACCCTGCTCGAAGCGGTCGCGCGCGGCGGGCTGACGTCGCGCGTCGTGCTCATCGGCTCGGCCGCCGAGTATGGTGCCGTTGCCCCCCAGGAGAACCCGGTAAGGGTCGACCGCGCCCTGGCGCCGATCTCCGTCTACGGGACGGGCAAGGCCATCCAGACCCAGATCGCCAGCCACTACGCCCGCGACCGCGGGATCGACGTCGTGGTGGCGCGGCCCTTCAATCTCAGGATGTCCGGCCTGGCCGAGCGCCTATTCGTCGGACGGGTCGAACGCTGCATCGAGGCGGTTCGGAACGGGCACGAGTCGACGATCAAGGTGGGCAACCTCGACGCGGTCCGCGACTATGTCGGCATCGACGAGGCACTCCGCCAGCTCACCGACATTGCCGCGCGGGGCGAGGCTGGTGAAGTCTATCATGTGGGCAGCGGCCGACCGACCCGCGTCGGCGACCTGCTCGACGAGCTCCTGCGGGCCGCGGGACTGGACCGGAGCGTGGTGGAGATGGTGGCGCCTCAGGCCGTGCGTCCGGGATACGACGTCCCGGTGATCTATGCCGACATCACACGCACCACGGCACTGCGGGCGGAATGACCAGCGCGACGCCAAAGCCGCGGCTGATCGTGGTCGCTCCGGTCTACAACGAGAGCGAGGTGATCGAGCGCTTCTACGACAGGACGAAGCTGGCGCTCGACGCGCTCGGCGATCGCTGCGAGAGCAGCATCCTCTTCGTCGTCGACCGCTCGACCGACGGCACGCTCGACATCCTTCTGCGCCTCGCGGCCCGGGATCCCGCGGTGCGGGTCATCGCCCTGTCGTCGCGCTTCGGCCACCAGATGTCGCTCCTGGCCGGCATCGACGCCGCAACCGATGCCGATGCGATCGTGATGATGGACAGCGACCTCCAGCATCCGCCGGAGCTGATCTCCGTGTTCCTCGATCGCTTCGAGGCGGGCAACGACGTCGTCCACACCGTGCGCGTCACGACGGAGGGCAGCTCGGCGGCGCGCCGTGCCGCCGGGGGCGCGTTCTACCGGCTCATGAGCCTGCTCTCCGACAGCCGGATCACGCCCAATGTCGCCGACTTTCGGCTGATCTCGCAGCGGGTCGCGACGATCGTGCGCGAGGACATCCGCGAGCGGAACCTGTTCCTCCGGGGCATCTTCTCGTGGATTGGCTTCGACCAGTGCTACGTCGAGTACACCGCCGCGGAGCGTGCCGGCGGGAAGAGCAAGTATTCCCTCGGGCGCATGGCGCGGCTGGCGGCCGCCGGCATCCTGTCGTTCAGCACCAGGCCCCTCCAGCTCAGCATCTATGTCGGCATGGGCATGGCGCTGCTTGGCTTCCTGATCGGCATCTATGCGATCCTCGAGTATCTCACCGCCACCGACCTGCCGAGTGGCTGGACGACCCTCGTGACCCTGATCGTCTTCTTCAGCGGCATTCAGCTGGTCTTCATGGGCATCCTCGGGATCTACGTCGGGGCGATCTACGAGGAGGTGAAGGGCCGTCCACACTACGTCGTCGAGCGCTACGTCAACTTCCCGGCGCCGCCGGGCCGCGGGACCCGGCCGACGGTCAATTGACGACGAGTTTCCGGATCAGGACGCCGAGGGCGCGACAGTCGCCGGAATCGGAGATCTGGCACGGCTCGGTCGGATCGCTGATCGAAAGCACGATCGCGAGGTGCCCATCGCCCAACGCCTCCGGCGGTATCGCGACCGAATAGTCGGACGGACGATCGACCGACCATGTGCCGGCCTCGACGCCGTTGATCGCGACCGAGACCTGCTGGGCCTCCAGGCCACCGCCGAGGAACGGGGCGAGCTCGAGGACGAGCTCTGACGCGGCACCGTCCTCGACCTCGACGGTGAGCGAGGCGGTCGCTCCGATGGACCAGCGGTACTCGGGCTCCTGGCCGCCCCACCCGTCGCCGATGATCCCGTCGCCCGCTCCGCTCTCGTCGAAGCGAACCGGCTTGCCCGGCACGACCCGCCGCGACGGCTCCAGAGCCAATACGATCCCGCCCGGTCCTCGTTTCGCGACAAGCACCTTGTCATAGGGGAGGAAGCGGTCCACGTCCTCACAACGCTCGGTCGAGGCCACCGGAAGGTGCGACACGACATTGCGCAGACGATCCACCCCTATAGGCGTGCACAGGCTGACATTCTGCCTCAGTCCACTCGCACTCAAGGCATACTGCAACAAGGTTTGACTGAGCCCGTTCGGCAGGCGCGCTGTATAGAAGGTGTAGAGATCGCCCAGGACGCCGGTCGTGTCCTTGAGAAGCACGCCTTCGTCGGAGCGGAGCTCCTCCTTCAACATCTGGCTGATGACCGAAGACTGGATGTCCCAGTAGCCGCGCACCTGGTGGGCGAATGCGGCCGAGGTGATGAGCGCCACCGCGACGAGGGAGGCGACCGGCCGGATGCTCTGCCCGGTCGCCTGTGCACCATTCCGCACCGTCCCGGCTACGATCAGCAAGAGGACGAACCCGACGGAGACCGGGAAAAGGGTCCGCTCCGGGTCGGCGGCATGGGTCATGCTCAGATAGACCAGCGAGAGAACCGGCAATGCCAGCACCGCTGACATCATGAGAAGGAAGTGGCGCCGGCGCGGAGACGGCGGCGCGCCGGCGAGCAGGAAGCCGATCGCCAGGGCGAGGAGCAGGGGTGCCGTCAGCCCGTTCGCGCCGAAGGTGCTGGCATAGACGGCCTCGAGCCGCTCGGCGATGAAGGAAAGGGACATCCCCCCTCCGGCCATCTCCGACTCGTAGGTTCCGAGGCCGAGCGCCAACATCACCGCGGCGTAGATGGCGTAGGCCGACAGTCCGATGACGAACGGCGCCCCGGCGCGAAGTGCGCTCCGGGACCGCCCTGCCGGCGGCGCGATCCGCCATGCCAATGCAGCGCAGAGCACCGCCCCGACGAGCATCGCGATGGCCAAGGCCTGGTAGAAGAGGAGTACCGCGAAGGCCGAGAGCGCACCGAATACGAACACCGGCCACGAGGGGGCGCGGGCGAGCCTCACCGAGCAGCCGAGCGCGATGAAGAAGACGACCGCGGAGATCTGCGCGCCCATATAGCGCCCGAGCCAGGCCGCGGGCCACGCGAGCAGGACCGCCCCGAATGTCGCGACGACCCAGCGATCCACCGGATTGAGGATCGGCGTGACCGCCCAGCGGATCACGGCGTAGCGGGCGACCGTCACCAGCACCGCTACGATGGCCACGCCGATCGGCTTCCCCCCGCCCGCGACCCATTGGAGAAAGTAGCCCGTCATGTGCAGGGGACGAAGGGCCATGTAGGACAACCTCTCATCCCACGGGAAGAACGGCCCGAGATCGCGGAAGTTGGTGAACGTACCCCATTCCTCGACGAGCGGTCGCACCGCCCAGAGGTTGAGGCCGGCTACGACCAGGAGGGTCGCGGCCTCCAGGGCGAGGAGCTTTCGGTCACGCGCCACGGATCAGCTCTCTCCGGCGGTCTCGCTCGATCGTGCCGGTACGAGGCCCGACATGAGGTGTCTGCGACAAGCAAGGTCGGGAGACGGGTCGCCCCCGCCAGGAGAGCCCCCCATCCTGCGCCGCCCCCGGCTCGCGCGGGAACTTGTAGCGTTCGCAACCTCGAGAGCACAAGTGCCGCCGCCTTGTCGGTCCTGACGCAGCGCGGCCCGGGTCGCGCCTTCGTCATCGCCGCCGGACCTCCGCATCGGCATCCGCCTCGGGCGGCCACGCGGATCGTCGAGTCTCACGGGACGGGTGCGGCGACCCCGTGCCGCTATGCCCGCTCGAGCGCGACGGCGATGCCTTGGCCGACGCCGATGCACATCGTCGAGAGGGACCGCCGCCCGCCGGCGAGGGCAAGCTCGAGAGCCGCCGTGCCGGTGATGCGAGCTCCGGACATGCCGAGCGGATGGCCAAGCGCGATGGCGCCGCCATTGGGGTTCACGCGCGGATCGTCATCGGCGATGCCGAGCTGGCGGAGCGTGGCGAGACCCTGCGAGGCGAAGGCCTCGTTCAGCTCGATCACGTCGAAGTCGTCCGCGCCCAGTCCGAGCCGCGCCATCAGCTTCCGCGAGGCCGGCGCCGGCCCGATGCCCATGATGCGCGGCGGGACGCCTGCAGCCGCCCCGCCCAGCACGCGGGCGATCGGCGTGAGGCCGTGCTTCCGCGCCGCCGCCTCCGTGGCGATGACGAGCGCCGCGGCGCCGTCGTTGACGCCGGAGGCGTTGCCGGCCGTCACCGTGCCGTCCTTCCGGAACGGTGTCGGCAGCTTGGCGAGCGCCTCGAGCGTGGTGGCGCGGGGGTGCTCGTCCCGCTCGACCACGACCGGCTCGCCCTTCCGCTGCGGGATCGTGACCGGCGTGATCTCGCGGGCGAGGCGTCCGTTCGCCTGCGCCGCCGCCGCCTTGGCCTGGCTGCGGAGCGCGAAGGCGTCCTGGTCGGCGCGGCTCACGGCGAAGTCCTCGGCGACGTTCTCGCCGGTCTCGGGCATCGAATCG
>JAEVZM010000014.1 GCA_023392225.1 Pseudomonadota bacterium | reverse complement strand
ACCAGGGACCGGAGCCGGCCCTCGGGATCCTTGAGCAGCGCCCGGTCCGGGTGGGCCCGCTGGGCGATGAGCATCTGGGTCAGGCGGATGTCGCGGCCGATCGAGCCGGCGGTGCCGAGGCCGGTGGCGCCGACGATGCGGCCGCCGGGATCGAGGTGGAAGAGGATCGCGGCGCCGTCCTTCCGGGTCCGCGTCACCACCGACGAGCCGAGATGCGGCAGGCCGACGATCTGCAGCGACAGGTCGTACTGGTCGGACCAGAAATAGGGGACGCTGCCCGCCTCCGCCGCCTCGCCGGCGAGGATCGCGGCCACCACCCGGGCATGGTCCTCGGCGTTCTGCCAGGCCTCGACCCGCACCGCCTGGTCGTAGAGCGGGTGGTGGAAGGTGGCGACGTCGCCGATGGCGAAGATCGCGGGGTCGGAGGTGCGGAGCGCCGCGTCGGTGCGGATGCCCACGTCCATGTCGAGCCCGGCGTCCGCCGCAAGGGCCGTGTTGGCGGCGACGCCGACGCCGATCACCGCGAGGTCGCACGGGAGCGATTCGCCGGTCGAGAGCTCGACCGCCTTCACCGCGCCGCGGCCATTGGAGATGAAGCGCTCGACCATCGCCCCCATGCGGAGCGTCACGCCCTCCGCCTCGTGGCGGCGGGCGAGGAGGCCGGCGATGCGCGGCGGCACCCCCCGGGCGAGCAGCCGGTCGGAGGCCTCGACGACGGTCGTCTCGAGGTCGCGGAGGCGGGCCGAGGCGGCGATCTCGAGGCCGATGAAGCCGCCGCCCACCACCACCAGCCGCTTGCCGGAATCGAAGCTCTCGGCGAGCGCCAGCGCCTGGTCGTAGCAGCGGAGGCAATGGACGTTGGCGAGGTCGGCACCCGGCACGGTGAGCTGGCGGGGGCTCGACCCGGTGGCGATGACCAGCACGTCATAGGGGAGGCTGGTGCCGTCGGCGAGGCGGAGCGTCTTGCCCGCGCGATCAATCGCCGACGCCTCGACGCCGGTGGTGAGCGTCACCTTCTTCCAGGCCGGATCGTCCTCAGGCCAGATCAGGCAGCTCTCGAAGCCGCGGGTGCCGAGCAGCACCCCCTTCGACAGCGGCGGTCGCTCGTAGGGCGGCCGGGGCTCGCCGGCGACCAGCGTCACAAGGAGGCCGGGCACGCGGGCGAGCGCCTGGGCAAGGCGGCCGCCCGCCTGTCCCCCGCCCACGATCACCACCCGCTGCCGTCGTGCCGCCATCGCTCGCGCTTTCCGCGTCCCGTTCTTCCGCGGAAGGTACATGGCCGTCGGCGCGCCCGGCAATGCACGGCGCCGTTACAGGCGTTGCGTCATGATGGAATCCGATCACGCGGACCGCCTGCCAGTTGCCTGATGGCGCCTGATGGATTTACATCAGGCGGCCGGTGCGGGCGAACCACAAGCAGAACAGGCGCCGGCGGGGAGGATGGAGGGCGTGAGCGGGCGCGACGAACCCGACGACAAGCCGGAATCGGCGATGTCGGTGCGGCAGCTGCGGGCGCGCGCACGGCTTGCCGACGTGGCGAGCCTCGCCGGGGTCGGCATCGCCACCGTCGACCGGGTGCTCAACGAGCGCGGCAACGTGTCGCCGGCGACCGCCCGCAAGGTGATCGAGGCGGCGCGCCAGCTGGCCATCCCGCGCACCCTGCCGATGCCCTATCGCCGCGGCCTCCGGGTCGAGGTGATGATGGCCCGGCGCGAGACGCCCTTCGCCGAGCGGCTCAGCACCGCCTTCCAGCGCGTCGCGGCGACGCTCGACCGCTCGGTCATCGTGCAGCGCAGCTTCGTCGACGAATCGAAGCCGCGCGAGGTCGCCGAGCGCATGCTCGCCACCAATGCCGACGCGCTGATCCTCTACGGGCAGGAGGATGTCGGCATCGTCGACGCGGTGACACGGCTGACCTCGAACGGCGTGCCGGTGGTGACCATGATCTCCGACCTGCCGACCTCGCCGCGCCTCGCCTATGTCGGCATCGACCATTATGGCGCGGGCCGCTCGGCGGCGTTCTTCATGGCCCGGATGATCCGCGCGCCCGGGCCGGTGATCGTCCTCACCCACAGCTTCGCCTACCGCGCCCACGCCCAGCGGGTGAGCGGCTTCCGCGACGGGCTGGCCGACTACGACCCGACCATTCCGGTCGCCGCGGTCATCGAGGGGCGCGACCAGCAGATGCAGTCGGAGCAGCTGGTGCTCGACCAGCTCCGCCGGCACGACGGCGCCATCGTCGGCCTCTACAATACCGGCGGCGCCAACCGCGCGGTCGAGCGGGCCGTCAACGCGGCCGGCGTCGCCGACCGGCTGGTGTTCATCGGCCACGAGCTCACCGTCCATACGGCGCGGATGCTGTCGAGCGGGCTGATGACGCTGGCGATCGACCAGAATCCCGAACAGCAGGCGCGACGGGCCATCGACGTGCTCCTCCGCCGCTTCGGCTACTCGACGGCGCCGCCGGAGCCGACCGACGTGCCCTATACGATCTTCAGTCCCGAAAACGTCCCGCCCGACTTCACGGGCGAGCAGCCATGACAGCAGCAAAGGAACCGTAATGTCGGTCATTTCCCGCGTGGAGGTCCACGAGTTCGCCTACGAAGCCGAGAACATCGGCATGGGCGGCGGCGGCTTCGACATCGTCCAGATGCCGGGGCATCGCCAGAAGCTCACCAAGTTCGCGCTCCGCATCATCGCCGACGACGGCGCCTTCGGCGAATATGTCGGCCTTTGGGGGGCCACCGGCATCGCGCTCGCCCAGGTCCTCGCGCTCGCGCCGCAGCTGATCGGCCGCGACCCGCTGACCCGCGAGCTGATCTACGACGAGTTCAAGCGCGCTCATCGCCAGTACGACCACATGGGCTACGGCCATATCGACATCGCGCTGTGGGACCTGTTCGGCCGGAGCGTCGGGCTTTCGGTGGCGCAGCTCCTCGGCGGCTGGCGCTCGCGGCTGCCGGCCTATGCCTCGACGATGCATGGCGACCGCAATGGCTGCCTGGCGACGCCGGAGGACTTCGCCGATTTCGCCGAGGCCTGCTACGACCTCGGCTACCGCGCCTTCAAGATGCATGGCTGGTACGAGGGCGACGTCGCCGAGGAGAGCGCCACCATCCGCCTGCTCGGCAAGCGGGTGGGCGATCGCATGGCGCTGATGCTCGACCCGGCCTGCCACATCCGCACCTTCGCCGACGCCGTCGCGGTCGGCCGGGCCTGCGACGAGGCCGGCTTCCGCTGGTACGAGGATCCCTATCGCGACTCCGGCGTCTCGGCCTTCGGCCACAAGAAGCTCCGCGAGATGATCCGCACGCCGCTCCTCCAGACCGAGCATGTCCGCGGCGTCGAGCCGAAGGCCGATTTCATCCTCGCCGGCGGCACCGACCTCCTCCGCGCCGACCCCGAATACGACCTCGGCATCACCGGGGCGATGAAGATCGCCCACCTCGCCGAGGCGCTCGGCGTCGACGTCGAGCTGCATGCCGCGGGCCCGGCGCACCGGCACTGCATGGCCGCGATCCGCAACACCAGCTTCTACGAGGTGGCGCTGGTCGGGCCCAAGGCGGGCAACCCGCTGCCGCACGTCTATGCCTGCGACTATTCCGACGAGCTCGAGGGGGTCGGCAAGGACGGCTGCTTCCCGGTGCCGACCGGCCCGGGTCTCGGCGTGACCTATGACTGGGACTGGATCGCGAAGCACCGCACGGCGCTGCACGTGTTTCCGGCGTAGCATCGCCTTGCGTGCTTCGAGGGCCGGCGCACCGCGCCGGCCCGCGCGCTACCAGCCCACGCAGGTGACCGGCCAGACTCCCGTCGCGATGGCGCTGAGCGTGCCGGCGACGACGGCGCGCCAGTTCTCGCCGGTATCGTCGCCATAGAGGCGACGGTACTCGGTGTCGCGCACCAGCCGGAGCCGCAGCACGATGACGATGTCGTCGGGATCGATGATCTCGATCTGCAGCCGCCCGTCGGTGCTCGCCTGATAGTCGATGCGGTCGGGGGAATCGCCGGCTGTCGAGATCGTGAAGTCGCCCATGTCGGCATCGAGCTGGCGGACGACGAGCGAGTCCCGGTCCTCGCTGATGTCGGCTTCCAGGGTCACGCGCGGCGTGGCCGCATCGACGGCCGTGCAGCGCACGGTGTCGGCC
>JAEVZM010000347.1 GCA_023392225.1 Pseudomonadota bacterium | reverse complement strand
GGGTGGTCGAAGAACACCGGCAGCTCGACCGCGCCCCACTCGAAGCCGAGCTCGCCCTTCTGCGCGAGGTCGGTGAAGGTCGGCACCTCCCACACGCCGTTGATGTGCATCGCCGCCTCGCCCGAAGAGAACAGCGCGACGCTGGCCGGATACTCGGTATAGGCGGGGACGGCGCCGTCCTCGACCCAGTCCGAGACCACCGCCACCGCGTTGGTCAGCTTGTCGGCATTGTCGCCGACCAGCCACTGGCCGTCGGTCATCATCTCGCCGTCCTGCTGGCAGAGCAGCGAGTAGATCGTGCGAAACTGGAAGTCGCCGGCCGCATTGAAGGTGGACAGTCCCCACTTGGTGCCGCCGTCCTGCAGCTTCTTCAGCGCCGCGGAGAAGTTGTCGACACCGTCGAGGCCCTTCGGCAGGCCGTCGTCACCGAGCAGGCCGGCAGCCGCCAGCTTGTCCTTGTTGTAGTAGAGGACGATCGGGTGCGTATCGAGCGGGACGGCGTAGGTCTTGCCGTCGACGTTGACCGCGTCCCAGATCGCAGGGGCGAAGCTGTCCTTGCCCATGCCGAGCGCCGCCCAGTCGTCGGCGGTGATCTCCTCGAGGACGTTCTGGCTGACGGCGAGCGGCAGGCGCGAGGCGTGATAGGTCATCACGTCCGGCCCCTCGCCGACGGCGGCGGAGGTCTGCACCTTCGAGTAGAACGGCACGCCCCAGTCGAGGGTGGTCGATTTGATCTCGATCTCGCCGGCATGCGCCGCGTTGAAGTCGTCGATCATCTTCTTCATCCGGACGCCGTCGCCGCCGCCCAGGAAGTCCCACCAAATGACGGTCTCGGTGGCGCTTGCCGCCACGCCCGCCGCCAGCAGGGCCGAGGCCGCCACGGCGGCCCTCAGAATCGTCTTCATCCGTCGTCTCCTCCGATTTTTGGTTCTGGTCACGTCCGTCGATCTTGAGAGCGTCGACTTGGAAACAGATGGCGGGCAGCAACGCGCGGTGCCGGCCCGGCTTTGCGGAACTCGGGGGACCGGGCGCACAGCGGGCGCCGCCTAATCTCCCGGACGGCCTCCTGGCCGTGCCCGACTGCGGGCCTCCCGCAGCGTCGCAGTCCATTCCGCAGGCTGTTGGGGACGACGATATCGTCGTCGCGAAACGTGGTCAACCGACGGGATGATATGCACCACGAAGTTTGATACGGAACCACGCAGCTCCCTCCCCGTCTCGCGCCGAGCGCCTCAGACCGACACCCGGATCATGTGCCAGGAGCGCGGCGCGAGCTTGCCCCGCAATGCGCCGTCGCGCACCGCGACGCCCTTGCCCTTCGACGGCCGCACGCGGTCCGGATGGGCGGCCGTGTTGGTGGCGCGGAGGTCGGCATGGACGATGGTGACGTGCTCGGTGACGCCCTTCGGCGCGAAGCCCGCCATGTCGAAATCGACGCTGATCGGGGTATCCGGATGGCGGTTGACGATGAAGTAGGTGACGGTGGTGCCGTCCTCGCTCCGTACCGCGGCAACGTCGAGATACGGCACGTCGTCGGCGACTTTTGCGTCATAGGTGGGGCCATCGACCGCCACGCCGAGTGCATCGCCGCGCCCGTGCAGCGAGGCGTAGCGGAGCGGATGGTAGGTCGTCTGGGCCCAGGCGGGACCGCCATTCTCGGTCATGATCGGGGCGATCACGATCACCAGCTGGGCGATGCAGGCGACCTTCACGCGATCCGAGCGGCGGATGAAGGTGTTGAGCGCGCAGCCGACGAGCAGGACGTCCTCGAAGTTGTAAACGTCCTCGAGGAGGTGTGGCGCCGCCGGCCAGTCCCACCCCTCGACATTGACCTGGTCCTGCCGCCGGTTGTGGTACCAGACGTTCCATTCGTCGAACGAGATGTAGACATCGCGCTTCGAGCGCTTCTTCGCCTTCACGTAGTCGATGATGCCGCCCACCGTATGGATGTAGCGCTCGAGCGGCACCGACTTGGCGACGAAGTTCAGATAGTCATCGTCGTAGTTGTCCCAGTACGTGTGGAGCGAGATGTAGTCGACGGCGTCATAGCACTCGTCGAGGACCTCCGCCTCCCATGACGGATAGGTCGGCATGTTGGCGTGGGAGGAGCCGCAGGCGACGAGCTCGAGCGTCGGATCGAAGGTCTTCATGCCGCGACCGACCTCGTTGGCGATGCGGCCATACTCGTAGGCGGTGCGGTGGTTCATCTGCCACGGCCCGTCCATCTCGTTGCCGAGGCACCAGACGCGGACATCGTGCGGGTCGGGCGAGCCGTTCCTGCGGCGAAGGTCGCTCCAGTAGCTGCCGCCGGGGTGATTGCAGTATTCGAGCATCGCGAGCGCCTCGGTGAACCCCTTCGAGCCGAGGTTCACCGCGAGCATCGGCGCCGTGCCAGCCTTGCGGCACCAGCGGATGAACTCGTCGGTGCCGACCGCATTGGTCTCCGTCGTCCGCCACGCATAATCGAGCCGAACCGGCCGGTCGGCCTGCGGCCCGATGCCGTCGGTCCAGTCGTAGTTGGAGACGAAATTGCCGCCCGGATAGCGGACCAGCGGCAGGTCGAGGTCGCGAACCAGCTGCAGCACGTCGCCGCGGAAGCCGTCGCCGTCGGCGCTCGGATGCCCCGGCTCGTAGATGCCGCCATACACGGCCCGGCCGAGGTGCTCGAGGAAGGCGCTGTAGATGCGACCGTCGATCGCCGAGATCCTGAAGTCGCGGTGGACGGAGACCCTCGCTTTCACCCGCTGCCCCTTATAAATCAGATCCTATGATATATACCCACAACAATGTTCCTCATTGAACGAGAGAATGTCAATGGCGTGTGCGCCCCGCCAGCCACACGCAACAAGGAGTCCACGGGAGCGCCTTGAGTGTTGCTCGCAGGTGGCTTGGAGATGCTCGGCTGACCCGCCTTCGGCAGTCGCCGCGGATCGCGACGGACGTGGCTGCCGTACGACCACGCCCGCCGCCGCGGTGATCTCAGCCTGCCCGCGGCTGGCGGAGGATCATCTCGGCCGCCTTCTCGGCGATCATCACCACCGGCGAGGCGGTGTTGCCGGAGGGGATGGTCGGCATGATCGAGGCGTCGACGACCCGGAGGCCGCCGATGCCGTGGACGCGGAGGGTGTCGTCGACCACGGCACCCTGGTCCCGGCCCATGCGGCAGGTCCCCACCGGGTGGAAGATGGTGGTGCCGATGTCGCCCGCCGCCTGCAGGAGCTCGTCGTCGGTGCTCACCGCCGGCCCCGGCAGGAGCTCGCGCGGCGCATGGCGGCGAAGCGCCTTCGCCGCGGTGAGCCGGCGCGCCTGGCGCAGCGCCGCGACGGCGATCTCGCGGTCCTTCGGCGCGCTCAGGTAGTTGAGGCGGATCGCCGGCTGTGCGCCGGG
>JAEVZM010000633.1 GCA_023392225.1 Pseudomonadota bacterium | reverse complement strand
TCATCCAGCTCACCGGCGGGCTCGACGCCCGCGAGATGGCCGGCAAGCACGGTCGCGATCACGCCGATGTCCTTGATCTTCATGGGATCGACGTCGCGCGGGTCCGCCTCGAGCACGACGAAGTCGGCGAACTTGCCCGTCTCGATGCTGCCGATCCGGTCGTCGACGCCCAGCGTGTAGGCGGCGTCGATGGTGACCATCCGCATCGCCTTCTCGACGTCGAGCACCCGCTCGTGCGGGGCATGGACCTTGCCGCTCAGCTCGCCGATGCGGTTGACCGCGACCCAGACCTCGAGGAGCGGGCTCGGCACGCCGACCGGCGTGTCGGAATGGAGGGAGACCACGATGTCCTGATCGATGAGCGAGCTCATCCGCGCCGCGAGCGAGGCGCGGTCGGTGCCGATCTGGTCGGCGTTGAGATCGGCCCGTTCCGAGACGTAGTAGGGGTTGGTGCTGACGATGGCGCCGAGCGCCTTGAGCTGCCGGCCCTGCGCCGTCGACGAGATGCCGAAATGCTCGAACGAGAAGCGGTGGTCGAAGCGTGGCCTCTCGGCCTGGAGCGTCGCCAGCGCGTCGAGCGTGGTCTGGTTGCCGCCGGAGCCGTTGGAGTGGACGTGGATCTGGAAGCCGGCGTTCCACCACGGCCGCATCGCCTCGATGAAATCCTCGGTGGAGCGGAACATGAAGAGGCCCTTGAAGCGCTCCGAATCGATGTAGTCCGGCCACTGCAGCTCCATGCCGAGGCTGACGAAGGCATCGTCGGCATAGAACTTGACGCCGTTGAAGATGATGCGCTCGTTGCTCGACGCCCGCCGCTGGATGGCCTGGTTGAGCGCATCGTCGCCGAAGAGGTTGGTGAAGGTGACGCCGTCGACGACATGGACGATGCGGGCGATGCTGTCCGGCTGGCCGAAATAGCGCTCGGTCAGCGCCTGCTCGAGCTTGAGATTGACGCCGCCATAGAACAGGTCACCCGTGGTGGTGACGCCCGCCTGCTGCATGAGGGCGCCGAGATAGCGGAGCGCCTTCATCCCCTCGTCCGGCGTGAGCAGCGCGGAGAGCGGCTTGAGGATGATGATCTTGGCCGCCTCGGTGCCGAGGAACTGGCCGTTCGAGCTGCCGTCGGGATTACTGCCGGCGCCGATCGTCTTGGCCACCAGCTCGTTGGTAACGCCGGAGAGGGCGATGCCCGCCGAATTGGCGAAGACGTAGTGCTCGGAGGCGTCCCAGACGAAGATCGGGTTGGTCTTCGAGATCTGGTCGAGCTCGTCGCGGGTCGGGAAGTTGCCGCCCATGGCGACGACGTCGTAGCCCCAGGTCATGATGGTCTCGGTCGGCGACTTGGCCGCGGCGACGTACTTCTTCAGCGCGGCGATGGCGTCGTCGCGGGTCTTCACGCCCGGGAAGTCCTCGCCATAGGGGTTGCGGAGCGGGAAGAAGCTCAGCGGCGGCCGGCTGATGGCGATCGACCCCATGACCGGGTGGCCGTGCGCCTCGACGAAGCCGGGGTAGATCACCTTGTCCTTGAACGACTCGTCGATCCTGTAGGGGAAGCGCTTGAGCCAGGGGTCGAGGTCCTCGAGCGTGCCGACCGACAGGATGCGGCCGTCCTTGACGGCGACGGCCGTGCCCTCCGGCCAGCCCGGGTCCATGGTGACGATCCGCTTGGCGACGAAGACCGTGATCCCGTCGCTCTTCTCCGCCGGCGCGTCCATCAGCGAGGGCGGAATCGGGGCGAGCAGCGGGATCGACGGCGTGAGGTCCGCGGCCGGCGGCGCATAGGGCTTGACCGGGCTGGTGCCGACCGCCGAGAGGTCGCCTCCGGCCGGGGGCGTCGCGGCCTGCGGCGCCGGGGCAGCGGAGGCCAGGGTGATCTCGTTGAGAGCGATCGCCTCTCGGAACAGCGGCGCAAGCTCGGTGACGCAGTAGGTGCCCCAGTCCTCCGGCGCGCCGCTCGGCGTCAGGTGGCTAGCCCCGATGCGTGGCCTCAGGTGGCCGGAATGGGCGAAGGCCGGGCCGGCGGCGACCACCCCGGCGAGAAGACCGCAGGCGAGCGCGGCCAGCGGCTTGAACGACTTCATGACGTCACCTCCCAGAAACGGGACGCGCGGCAAGGGATGCCCGTCGTCGGCGCCTCATATCTTGGTCATGTTACCAAGGATTTGTCCGGCGACAAGGGCGAGGCGACTTGCCCCGCCATGGACCGATGCCAGATAAGCGAGGTCATGCCAGCCAAGCCCCCTCCACGCTCCCGCCCCAACCGAACCGGCGTTGCGACCCGCGCCAGGATCATCGACGCCGCCATCGCCGTGCTCGTCGAGAAGGGCTTCGCGGGCTTCACGCTGCAGGCCGTGGCCGACCGCGCCGGGGTGCTGTTCGGCAGCGTCACCCACCACTACCGGACCCGCGACCGGCTGATCGAAGCCATGCTCGATGCCGTCCTCGCGCGCTATCGGGCGCGCTTCAGCGAGCTGGTGGCCGCGGTCGAGGCGGAGGAGAGCCCGGTCCGTGCCCTGGTCACCTGGCTGCTCGACGATGCGGTCGATCCGGAGACCCGGGGGATCTTCCTCGAGCTCTGGGCGATGGCGAGCCACCTGCCGATCGTCGCCGCGGGCGTCAATCACCTCTACGACGACGCGGTGGACGCCTGCATCGTTGCCCTTGGCCTCGAGCCCGGGGAGCCCGGCGTTGAGGGCTTGCGCGAGGCGCTCTACGTGCTCGGCACGGTCATCGAGGGCAGCTCGGCCATCTTCGGCAATCGCGACCGCAGCGGCCCGCTCTGGGACGGCGTCCGCCGCAGCGCGATCGATGTCCTCGTGCCGCTCATCGAGACCCGGCTCGCCGAGGCGCGGCCCGGGCGAACGGACCGAGCCGCCGCACGGCGCGTTCGACAGTCGCCGCCGCGCCGTTCATAGTCGCCGCCGGCATTCGGGAGACGGCATGAAACCGGTGCGAATCCTGCTGAAGGCTATGGCGGTGATCGCCGCAGCGACGGCCGTGGCCGGCGCCGCGCTCGCCGGGCCGCCGCCATCGCCGCGGCCGAGCGTCGCCTGGCGGATGGGACCGCTCCTGCCCATGGGACCGCATCCCGACCGCCAGATCGAGACGCTGTCCCGCGAGATCGGCCAGATGCTGGTGATCGGCTTCGTCGGCACCACGCCGAAGGAGCGCGAGCCCGCCCGCGCCATGGCGGCGATCGCCGAAGGCCGGCTCGGCGGGGTGATCCTGTTCGCCGACAATGTCGTCGGCCCGCCCCAGCTCAGGCGGCTGACATCGGCGCTCCGCGCCGCCGGCGGGGCGGTGCCGCCGTTCATCGCCGTCGACCAGGAGGGCGGCGGCATCCAGCGCCTGACCCGCCGGAAGGGCTTTCAACCCCTCCCCTCCGCCCGGACCATGGGCCGGAAGCCGGTCTGCGAGGCCTATGCCCTCTACCGCCGCACGGCGGACGAGCTCGCCGCCATGAACATCAACCTCAATTTCGGGCCGGTGGTCGACCTCGACATCAACCCGCGCAACCCGGCGATCGGCCAGAAGGCGCGGAGCTACGACCGCGACCCGGCGCGGGTCGCCGCCTATGCCGACGCCTTCATCGGCGCGCACAATGCGGCCGGCGTGCTGACCGCGGCCAAGCACTTCCCCGGCCATGGCTCGGCGACCCGCGACCCCCATGTCGCGATCGTCGACATCGGCGACGTGTGGGAGCCCGACGAGCTGGAGCCGTTCCGCACCCTCATCGACCAGCACGTGCTGCCGATGGTGATGGTCGGGCACCTGATCCACCCCCTTTTCTCCGACGGCGACCGGCCGACCAGCATGTCGCGGCGGGCGATCACCGAGGAGCTGCGCGGCGTGCTCGGCTTCGACGGGCTGGTGGTGACC
>JAEVZM010000619.1 GCA_023392225.1 Pseudomonadota bacterium | reverse complement strand
CTCGGCCGTCGGAGATGGAGCCGTAGCGCTCGGTGTTCGCCGGGTGTCGGCGCGTCGCGCGGCGTCCGGGCGTCTCGTCCTAGTCGACGAAGGCGCGCTCGATCACGAACTCCGCCGGCGTGCTGTTCGAGCCCTCGCGCAGCCCGAACTCCGCCATCATGGCACGGAGATCTCGCGTCATCTCGATGGAGCCGCAGATCATGACGCGGTCCTGCGCCGGGTCGAGGGGCGGCACGCCGAGGTCGGCGAACAGGCGGCCGCTCGCGATGTGCTGGGTGATGCGGCCGGTGCGCTCGAACGCCTCCCGCGTGGTCGTGGCATAGTGCACGAAGCGGTCGGCAGCGAACTCGCCGATGAGCGGGTCCTCGACGATGGCCGCCGCGAGGTCGAGCCCATAGGCCAGCTCGGCGACCTCGCGGCAGGTGTGGGTGAGCACCACCTCTTCGAACCGCTCGTATGTTTCGGGATCGCGGGCGATGCTGGCGAAGGGCGCGATCCCGGTGCCGGTCGAGAGCATCCAGAGACGTCGCCCCGGGAGGAGGGCGTCGAGCACCAGCGTGCCGGTCGTCTTGGGCCGGATCAGGATGGGGGCGCCCGGGCGGATCTTCTGCAGGTGCTGGGTCAGGGGGCCGTCCTCGACCTTGATCGAGAAGAACTCCAGCTCGTCGTCCCAGGACGGGCTCGCGATCGAGTACGCCCTGAACACGGGCTTCTCGGCATTGGGGAGTCCGATCATGACGAACTCGCCCGAGCGGAAGCGCAGGGACCGGGGCCGCGTGGTGCGGAAGGCGAACAGCCGGTCGGTATAGTGGCGTACCGAGAGCACGCGCTCGGTGTGAACGCCGGGCGGGGCGGGGAAGATGACGGCGGGCGCGTCTGCCGTCGGCGCGTCGATGCTCATTGGCTGGAACCTGGCATGCGGAGGGTGTTCAGGAGGATGGGCGCGGGGTGAGGAACCCGGCGAGGGACTTATAGTGCCGGTCGTGCCAGATCAATGGTCGCCGGTGGGGTGTGAGGTCGAGGTCGACGACGGCACCGGCGAAGAGGATGTGCGTTCCCGTCTCGATGGCGCCGATCAGCGTGCAGTCCATTGCCGCGACGCCGCCCGAAAGGCGCGGATGACCCGATCTCCAGGAGGTCCAGGTGCCGTTGCCGAAGCGATCGTCGGGGGCGCCACGGCCGGCGAACGCATCCGCGATCGCGCTCTGGTCTTCGGCGAGGATGGCGAACGAGAAGCCGCGTGTCGCGAGGACGTGGTCGGCGAGCTGGCTCGAGACGTCGATCGAGACCAGGATCGCCGGCGGCTCGACCGACAGCGAGAACACCGAGGTTACGGTGCGCCCCAGGCGTTCGCCGCCGTGCTGCGTCGTCACCAGACAGGCGGTCGCGGCCATCGATGCCATGGCGTCGCGGAACGCCCTGGCGTCGACGGTAGGGCGCGACGCCGGCTCGAGGCGGAAGCGATCCGGCATCATCTCGAGCGTATCCGCCACGCCTGTCATGATCCTTCTCCGGTCTCTCCGAGAAGAGATCGCGCAGCTTGTGGGGGCCGCCCGCACCCGGAACCGGTTGCGGGCGGACGTTGGCAGGGTCAGCCGAGATTGGCTTCGGCGAACTCGTAGTTGGCGAGCTTGTCGAGGAAGTTGGTCACGTAGTCCGGGCGGCGATTGCGGAAGTCGACGTAGTAGCTGTGCTCCCACACGTCGAGGCCGAGCAGCGGCTTGCCCTCGCCGGTGGCGATCGGATTGGAGCCGTTCGGCGTCTTGGTCGTCTTGAGCTTGCCGTCGGGGCCGAGGATGAGCCATGCCCAGCCGGAGCCGAACTGGGTCACCGCGGCCGTCTTGAAGGCCTCCTTGAAGGCCTCGACCGAGCCGAAATCCGAAATGATCTTGCCTTCGAGCCGGCCCGGGATCGCGCCGCCGGTCGGCGCCAGCGCATTCCAGAAATGGATGTGGTTCCAGTGCTGGCCGGCATTGTTGAAGACCGGGGCGAGATCGGGCTTGGCGACGGTGAACGCGATGATCTCCTCCAGCGACTTGCCCTGGAGCTCGCCGTTCTTCTCGACGAAGCCGTTCAGCGCCGTGACGTAGGCCTGATGGTGCTTGTCGTGATGGAGCTCCAGCGTCTCCTGGCTCATGCCGCGCTCGGCGAGGGCAGCATGGGAATAGGGCAGGGCGGGCAGTTCGAAAGCCATGATCGTTCTCCTTGACGAGGCCGGCGCTTGCAATTCGGGAGCGGCGCGGTTAATTCCCAAGAAGGTTCTTTGAAAATCATCGCGCGGAATATGTCAAGTCACGACTTGGAAAAAGGGGCCTGGTCGCCGCGAAGCGCCGCGGAGCGCATCCTCATGGCCCTCAAGATGCACGGTGCCCTGACCGCTTCGGCCCTCGGGCAGAAGCTGGGCACGACCGGCGAGGCGGCGCGCCAGCAACTCGTCCGGCTGGCGGAGGAGGGACTGGTGGCGGCGAGCAGCAGCCCGTCGGGGGTCGGCCGCCCGGTCCAGAAATGGTCGCTGACGCCCGCGGCGCAGTCGCGCTTTCCCGACACCCATGCCGCGCTGACCGTGCAACTGCTCGAGATCATCCGCGCCAGCCTCGGCGAGGCCGCTCTCGACGGCATCATCAGCCAGCGGGAGGAGTCGACCCGTGCCGCCTACGAGGCGGCGATGGCCGGTCGCGAGAGCCTCCGCGAGCGGGTGGCGGCGCTGGCGGCGCTGCGCTCGGCCGAGGGCTACATGGCGGAGTGGGAAGAGGGCGAGGACCGTTCCCTCATCCTCTCCGAGAACCACTGTCCGATCTGCGCGGCGGCCACGTCCTGCCAGGGCTTCTGCCGTGCCGAGCTGCAGGTGTTCCGGGCCGTGCTGGGGCCGGAGGCGCAGGTCGAGCGCAGCGAGCATATCGCCAGCGGCGGGCGCCGCTGCACCTACGTCATTCGCGACACGCGGGCGTGACGGCCTGCCTCGATCGGCTCCGGGCGGAGGGCCGTCGCGGGTCGTCGGCTGCCGCTTCCGCCGGCAAGCCACCCGCTTCCCGGCAGCGACCCGGTCACCGCCACGCCGACCTCATCGATGTCCTGCCGATTCCCGGATTGAGCGAGTTCGTCGGGTCGAGCGAGCGGTAGAAATCGGCCAGCACGGGCTTGGCGTCGTAGAGGTGGCCGACATTGTGCTCGGCCGGGAACTCGATGCCGCGACGGGCATGGTGGGCGACGATCTCACGCTCGATGGCATGGCAGTCGCTGCCCTTGCGGACCGCGTAGTCGTAGTGGAACACGTGGCAGAAGAAGTGCCCGCAGAGGATCTTCCGCACGACCTTGTCCTCGACGCCCTCGGGCAGCGTCTCGCGCCAGTCGCGCGCCGAGCGGGGAAAGGCGAGGTCGAGCGCGACGATGTCCTCGACGGTGTCGCCGTGGACGGCGCGGTATCGCATCGCCGCACCGCCGACGGCGTAGCGATTGCGGAAGGCGGCGGCGGCCTCCGCCTCGTCGCATTCGAAGAAGTCGCCGCTCGCCGAAGGGAACAGCGCCTCGAGATACGCCCTGGCTTCGTCGGTGCCCTCGCCGTCGGTGCGTAGCAGGAGGTGATGCTCATATCTGTCGGCGAAGCCGTTCATGCGCTCCGGCAGGTGCTCGGGCAGGAAGCGGACCAGGACCTGGAGGAGGCGATCCGAGAGGCTCCGGCCGAGGCCGATCCGTCTCGCCGCGCCGTCGAAGGCGGTCTTCAGGGCGAACGCGGTCGCGATGCGCTCGGTGCCGCCATGCTTGATGAGCAGATAGAGGTCCTTCCCGTAGGCCTGTGCCAGGCGGTAGGTGTCGCGATGCAGGTATTCGCCGGCCACCGGCAGGTGCGTGAAGCCGCCGAGGATGTCCCGCCGCAGGCGGGTCAGCTCGCTGTGGTCGTTGGAGCCGACATAGAACACGCGCGACGGCCCGGTGCTCGGGAAGGTGTCGAGCCGCACCGCGAAGACGCAGAGCTTCCCCGCGCTGCCCGAGACGTCGTAGAGCAGGCGCGGGTCGTTGTTGTAGCGGGCCGGTCCCGGTGCATCGATGTCGCGGATCAGCCGGCCATAGTCCGGGTCCGAGGCAAGCGCGGCATCGTCGTCCGCGACGTCCGCGGCGTCGTAGGCGCCATCGTCGAGCCGCGTGAGAATCTCCTCCGGCGTATCGCCGAGGGCGATGCCGAGCTTGTTGACCAGCGACACGCTGCCGTCGCCGTTGACCCGGGCGAACAGGGCGAGCTGCGTGAACGCCGGCCCGCGCCGGATTAACGCCCCGCCCGAGTTGTTGCAGATCCCGCCGACCACCGAGGCGCCGATCGTCGTCGAGCCGATGACCGAATGCGGCTCCCGGCCGAGCGGGCGGATAAGCCGCTCCAGCGCATGCAGCGTCGCGCCGGCAAGGCAGACGACCTGGCGGCCGCCGTCGATCAGGTCGATCCGCCCGATCCGCATCGTGTTGATGACGACGACCTCGCGGTCATAGGCGTCGCCATAGGGGGTCGATCCGCCATTGAGGCCGGTATTGGCGGCCTGGAAGATCACGATGCGGCCGGCGGCGATCGCTGTGGAGAATGCCCGCCACTGCTCCAGCAGGGTGCCGGGCCGCACCACGGCGAGCGCCTTTCCCTCGCCGTAGCGGAAGCCGCGCCGGAACCGGATCGAGCGACCTGGATCGGTGAGGACATGCTTGTGTCCGACCGTCCGGCGAAGTTCTGCGATGAGCTCCGCACCGGAGATGCCGGGGTTCATTCCGTCATTCATGTCTACTGCCATCATGTTCTCTGCGCGCCCCGGCCAGCCTCTCGCCGGTGGGGCAGATCGGTTCGGCCCATGACACGCGTCCGGTGCTTGTTCATATCTGATATCTCAGATATGTTTTGAGCCCACCCATGATGTCAAGCGGGCGTCGATGAAACACGGGGAGGCGGTGGACGTCATGACGAGACGCCGCGCATGAAGCGATCCTCGCGCAAGGACGTGCTTGCCGAGCCGCTGGAGCGTCCCAAGACGCTTACCGCTTCGGTCGCGGAGCGGATCAAGCAGCAGATCATCGACGGCTCCATTCCGCTCGGCTCGATGCTCAGCGAGAAGCAGATCGGCGAGCAGTTCGGCACGAGCAAGACCCCCGTCCGCGAGGCGTTCGTGCAGCTCCAGGCGATGGGGTTGCTCACCGTGCTGCCACAGCGCGGCGGCATGGTGTTCCGGCCGACGGAGCTGCAGGTGCGCGAGCTGTGCGAGATCCGGCTCGAGCTCGAGACCTTCGCGCTCCGCCTCGCTTTCGCGCGCTCGCGCGAGCGCCTCGTCGCCGAGCTCGAGACCGTGGTGGCGACCATGGATGCCTGCTACGACCAGGCCGACCCGGCGCCGTACCAGGTCGCCGACAACGCGTTCCACATGGCGTTCCTGGCGAATTGCGGCAACGGGCTGGTGCTCGAGGCCTACGAACAGTTCCTGCCGCGCATCCGGGCGCTCCGCACCCATCTCTCGACGCCCGAGCCCTACCTGCTCGAGCGCTCGCTCGTCGAGCATCGCCGCATCGCCGCGCTCGTCGCCAAGGGGCGCGTCGAGGATGCGGCGGCAGTCCTCGGCAAGCACATCGCCCGCACCGAGGAGTTCCACACCAAGGGCCTCGGCAAGCTGGAGCGCGCCGCCGGCTTCGACGTCTCGGCGTGACCTCTGGCCGCCCGCGCCCGATGGGGACGCCCGGGACCCGGCAGCGCTACTTCACCGCCCCGGCCATGAGGCCGCGGATGAAGTACTTCTGGAACAGCATGTAGAGGATCAGCATCGGCGCGCTGGCGATCACCATGCCGGCCATCGTCAGCGGGATCTGGTTGTTGTAGCGGCCCTGGAAGACGCTGATCCCGGCCATCAGCGTGCGCTTGGCGTCGTCCTGGAGGAAGATGATGGCGATCAGCAGGTCGTTCCAGACATAGAGGGCGTTGACCACCACCAGGGTGAGGAGTGCCGGCAGCGACAGCGGCAGCACGATGCTCCACAGGATCCTGAGGTCGCCGCAGCCGTCGATGCGGGCCGCCTCGAACAGGTCCTCGGGCAGGGTCCGGAAGAAGGTGGTCAGCAGGTACACCGAGAACGGCGTGATCAGCCCGGCATAGATGATGATCGCGCCCTGGTAGGTGCTGATCAGCGACAGCTGGGTGTAGAGGACGAACAGCGGCACGATCATCACCACCGGCGGCACCGCCATCAGCGCGGTGCTCACCGAGAACAGCGCGTCGCGCCCCTTGAACTCCATGCGGGCAATGGCGAAGGCGGCGAGACAGGACACCGCCGCGCTGAGGACGACCGCCCCGACGACGAGGATGGCGCTGTTTGCCATCCACGCGAAGAACGGGCTGTCGAAGATGACGCTCCGGAAGTTCTCGAAGTTCAGCGCGTCGGGCAGGCCGACCTTGTCGATCTCGTACTCGTCCTGGCTCTTCAGCGAGGTCGCGATCATGAACACGGTCGGGATCAGGGCGAGGATGCTCGCCACGATCAGGATGGCGTGCTTGAGGGGGTTATCGACGCTCAACGCGCTCTCCCGGTACGGCAGGTCTGAAAGGCGTGGTTGGTCACTTCCCGGTCCCGTCGTCCTGGCTGCGGACCTTGAACAGCGGGTAGATCAGGAGCGCCGAGACGACGAGCAGCATCACCGAGACGGCGGCGGCGATGCCGGGCAGGCTGCTGCGGATCAGCGCGTTGTAGATGTAGAGCTCGACCACCATCGTCGACGTGCCGGGGCCGCCGCGGCCGCCGCCGATCATGTAGACATAGGCGAACACCGCCGAGAGCAGGGTGATCACGCTCACCACGACGAAGAACTCGATCACCCCGCGCATCTGGGGCAGGAGCACCCGGGTGGCGCGCTGCCACCAGTTGGCACCGTCGATCTTGGCCGCCTCGATCAGCGATTCGTCGAGGCTGAGCAGGCGGGCGAGGAACAGGATGATGCCGAGCGCCGACTCGCGCCAGATGATCAGGAGCATCACCGTCCACAGCGCCACGTCGGATGAGCCGATCCAGTCAAGTGCCATGAAGTCGAGGCTGAGCCAGCGCAGCACCTCGTTCACCGGTCCGTTGAACTGGAACATCCGCTTCATCACCACCGCGATGATCGGGATCGCGAGGATGTAGGGGATGAACAGGATGACCCGGTAGGCCTTCCAGCCCTTCAGCCGCTCGTAGAGCAGGATCGAGATCAGGAGCGAGGTCAGCACCATCACCGGGATGGCGAGGAGCAGCAGCAGGTTGTGGCCCACCGACTCCCAGAACAGCGACTGGCCGAGCACCAGCTCGTAATTGCGGAGCCCGATCCATGGCCCGTCGATGCCGCGGACC
>JAEVZM010000529.1 GCA_023392225.1 Pseudomonadota bacterium | reverse complement strand
GGGTCCCGGCGCATGCCGGCTCGCCGCCGCTCGCCGACTTCGTGCCGACAGAAGATTCCGCCGTGGTGTCGATCCTCAAGGCCGAGGGCGCTGTCCTCACCTGCAAGACCACCACCTGCGAATCCGGCTACAAGCTCACCGCCGACAGCCCGCTCACCGGGATCACCCGCAATCCCTGGCATCTCGGCCGGACCAGCGGCGGGTCGAGTGGCGGTGCGGTCGCCGGCGTCGCCGCCGGCTGCGGGCCGCTCGCCATCGGCACCGACGCGGTCGGCTCGATCCGCGTGCCGTCCTCGTTCTGCGGCGTGTTCGGCATCAAGCCGACCTTCGGCCTTGTGCCGCGGGCGCCGGGCTTCTTCCCGCCCTCCTGGGGCTCCCTCGCCCATACCGGACCGATCGGCTGGACGGTGGCCGACGTCGCGCTGCTGCTCGAGGTGATCGCCGGCTACGACCGGCGCGATGCGGTCAGCCTGCCGCAGCCGTCGCGCAGCTTCGACGCGACGCCGGGCAGTCTCGCCGGGCTGCGCATCGGCATCAGCCGCGACTTCGGCTACGCGCCGGTGGCGCCGGCCGTCCGCGCCGCCTTCGACGCCGCGGTCGACGCCCTCGCCGATGCCGGCGCCGAGATGGTGCCGGTCGATGTCGGCCTTCAGGAGGACGTTCTCGACACCGTGCTCCAGCCGATCGGCTATACCGAGCAGGCGACGGCCGCCCTGGACCGCGACGCCGACAGCCTGGCGCTGTCCGAGCCGGAGTTCCGGGCCGTGGTCGAGAAGGGCAAGGGCTTCGCCGGCACCGACTACATGGCCGCGACCCACCGCCGGGCGCAGCTCCGCGGCCGCTTCCTCGCGCTGTTCAACACGGTCGACGCGCTGGTCACCCCGACGGTCGCCGTCACCGCCTTCGCAGCGGGCACCATCGGCGTCGACGAGATCGAAGGCACCCGCGTCGACCGCCATCTCGGCTGGTCGCCGTTCTCGTGGCCGATCAACCTCTCCGGCCTGCCGGCGGCAAGCGTGCCCTGCGGCTTCGACCCGGACGGCCTGCCGATCGGCCTCCAGGTGGTCGCCCCGTGGCTCGGCGAGCCGACGATCATCCGCATCGCGGCGGCCTACGAGGCGGCGCGGCCCTGGGCAGGGACCCGGCCGAGCTTCCGCGACTGAGCCTGACGCAGGGCGGCCTACTCGGCCGCCTGGTCGAGGCTCGGCAGCGCCGGCCCGCCTTCCTCCTCCATCAAGAGGCGCGGCGCGGTCGGCGACAGGTAGTTCTCGAGATAGTTCTGGAGGGCGTCGATTGCCGCAAGATTGCGCCCGGCCGCCCGATAAAGCAGCAGATCGACGGCGGGCAGCGGCGGAAAATAGTCGCTGACGCCGATCTCGCGCATCCCCGGCTGGAGCGTGCTCCGTCCCAGCACCGTCACCGCCATGCCGGAGAAGACCGCCGCCTGCAGGCCGGCGACGCTTTCGCTGACGCAGGCGATGCGCCAGTTGCGGCCCATCCGCTCCAGCCCCTCGATGGCGTGCTCGCGATAGATGTTGCCCGGCGGCAGCAGCGCCAGCGGCACCGGGCTCGCATTGTGGGCCTCGGAATCGTTGCCGGTCATCCAGATCAGCTGCTCCTGGCCGACGACCTTGCCGCCGGCAAAGCCGTCCATCCGGGTGACGAGGGCGAGGTCGACCTCGCCGCGCCGGACCATGCCGACCAGCGGCGTCGACAGCGCGCAGCGCAGCTCGACCTGGATTCGCGGGAAAGCCTTCCGGAACCGGCTGAGGATCGCCGGCAGCACGAAGGCGGCGTAGAGATCCGGCGTGCCGAGCACGACATGGCCCTCGATGTCCGGCGAGGCGAGCCGCGCCAGCATCTCGTCATGCAGGCGCAGGATCGACTTGGCGTAGGAGAGCACCATGTCGCCTTCGTCGGTGAGCACCTGGCGGCGCCCCTCGTTTCGAAAAAGGGTGCGGTTGGTGATCTCCTCGAGCTTCTGGATCTGGAAGGAGATGGCCGGCTGGGTGCGGCCGAGCTGGCGCGCGGTCTCGGTGATGCTGCCGGTCTTGACCACCGAGACGAACGAGCGGAGGACGCGGATGTCGATGCTGATCAGGGGCATCTGAGCTTCACAACACCTGTTGCCGAACGTCGCGCCAAGGGTCGAGCCAAGCACGGAGCGTGCCACAGGACCGGCAGGGACGCCAGCGCAGTCGGTGACGGACCGCCGCGACTAGCCATTCCGGCCGATGCCCATGCCGCCATCGACCAGGATGGTCTGGCCGTGGATGTAGGAGGCGTCGTCGGAGGCGAGGAAGGCGATGACCGAGGCGATCTCCTCGGGCGCCGCGATGCGCCCGGCGGGGATCATGCGCACCACCGCGCGCTCGATCTCGGGATCCATCTCGAAGTCGGCATTCATCGGCGTGCGGGTCGCCCCGGGCCCGACCCCGTTCACCCGGATGCCCTCGCGGGCATAGCGGAGCGCCAGCGCCTTGATCATCCCGGTCAGTCCCGACTTCGACATGATGTAGGCGATCGCCACCTCCTCGACCGGGAAATGCGCCTCGATCGAGGAGGTCACGACGATCACCCCCGACCGGCCGGAATCGAGGAGGTGCTGGACGGTCGCCTGGGCGCAGAGAAAGGCGCCGCGAAGATTGACCGCCATCACCCGGTCGTAGTCGGCGAGGATCACCTCGTGCGGCTCGTGCACCACCTTGATGCCGGCATTGGCGACGAGGACGTCGAGCCCGCCCCAGGCCTCCTCGACCCCGGCGAAGAGGGAATCGACCGCATCCTCGTCGGCGATGTCGGCGGGCGCCAGGAGATGCCGGCCGTCGGGCGCCAGCGCCTCGAGCTCTTAGAGCAGCGTCTCGGCTGGCTCCGGATCACCGACGAAGTTGACCGCGACGCTCGCCCCCTCGGCGGCGAAGCGGAGCGCGGCGGCGCGGCCGATCCCCGTCGCCCCGCCGGTGATGAGCACGCGCTGCCCTGCGATCCCCCGCATCGTCCAGCCCTCCGGAATGCCCTCGGCGACAATCCTCGCGTCTGACGCCGCCGGCTGCAACCCGCATCGTGGAACGCGAGGCCGATCACGCGCGCCAGGCACGCGCCGGGCTGCGTCCAGGACGGGCGGCGCCGCGGACCTTGCCACTGCCAATTGTTGCCGCACGCGGTTCCCAACCCCACGCCGAAAATATACCGCGTCGCAACAATATTCCGCCACAAAGTTGCCAGAATTCGGGCCACTTGGACGTATGTCGATGATGCTCGTGCAACCACCTAAACCACTGCAACCTTGTACAAAATCGAAGAAGGCCGGAGCCCCGGCGCGGCTCCGGGCCCGGCGTGCCAGATTTCTTGTTGCGGCGCGGAACAACCCGCGTCGAATCGCGTTCACCAGAGCTAGCTGTGTATGTGTGAGAGCCCCCGAAGCATGCGTGAGCCCCCTCTCCCCTCTAGGAGGCGTTTTCTAGCCTATCTGGCCACCAGCGCCGCCAGCGCAGCGCTGCTCGCATCCGGGCGGCCCCTCTTCGCACAGGACGCGGCGCCCGCAGCCGATGCCCCGGTGCTCGCCCCGCCGGCGCTGACCGACGGCGTGCCGTTCGGCACCGACAGCGTCATCGAGATGGCGCGCAAGCTCGCCGCGGCGCCGTTCGAGCCGCTGCCGACCGAGCTGCCGGCGAACCTCGCCGATCTCGACTACGTCCAGTACCGCGACATCTATTTCAAGGCCGATGCCGCACTGTGGAAGAACGAGGACATCCATTTCCTCGTCGAGTTCTTCCATCGCGGCTTCTACTTCAAGGAGCGGATCGACGTCGCCGTCGTCCAGAACGACGAGGCCTATCACGTCCTCTACGAGCCGCGGCTCTTCGGCTTCGGCGATCGGGTACCGCGGCCTCTGCCGGAGGAGGACATCGGCTTCGCCGGATTCCGGATCGGCACGGACGTTGCTAGGCCGAAGGGCCAGTACACCGAGTTCCTCGTCTTCCAGGGGGCGAGCTATTTCCGATCCCTCGCCATTGACCAGGCCTATGGCATCTCCGCCCGCGGACTCGCCGTCAAGACGGCGGCACCCGAGGGTGAGGAGTTTCCCGTCTTCCGGAGCTTCTGGGTCGAGCGGCCCAAGCCGGGCGACACCCACATCGTCATCTATGCCCTCCTCGACAGCCCCAGCGTCGCGGGCGCCTATCGCTTCCGGGCCGAGTACGGCACGGCGACGGTGGTCGACGTCGAGGCCACGCTGTTCCCGCGCGTCGACCTCGCCCAGGTCGGCCTCGCCCCCGGCACGTCGATGTTCTTCTTCGACATGAACGGTCGCGTCGGCGTCGACGACTACCGCCCGGAGGTCCACGATTCCGACGGCCTGCTGATCTACAATGGCGCCGGCGAGCGCCTGTGGCGGCCCCTGGCCAATCCCAAGGCGCTGCAGCTCTCCGCCTTCATGGACCACAATCCGCGCGGCTTCGGCCTGATCCAGCGCAACCGCACTTTCGACGACTACCAGGACGTCGAGGCGGCCTACGAGCGCCGGCCGAGCCTCTGGGTGGAGCCGGTCGGCGACTGGGGCGCGGGCTCGGTGGTCCTGGTCGAGATCCCGACCGACGCCGAGATCCACGATAACATCGTCGCCTACTGGACCCCCAAGGAGCCGATCAAGGCGGGCACCGCATTCGATTTTGCCTATCGCCTGACCTTCGGCGACGGCCCGACGCGCGAGCCGAAGGCGGTCTATGTCGAGCGCACCCGCCGCGGGCGCGCCGATGCCGAGCATCCCTCGCCGCTCCGCCTGTTCGTCGTCGACTTCGCCATGGCCCCGGGCGAGGCGCGCCCGAAGGAGCCGCCGAAGCCGATGGTGTCGGCCAATGCCGGCACGGTCAGCGGGATCACGGTGCATGAGTTCGACGAGGTGAACGGCTGGCGCCTTACCTTCAAGCTCGATCCTGGTGACGCCGGAGTCATCGAGTTGCGTGCGGGGCTGGTCTTTCCGGACGAGCAGCCTTCGGAGACCTGGGTGTATCGATGGACGGGGGACTGACGGGCCACCTCTCGGACGCGATGCCGCCGCGTCGCCCGCGGGCGATGCCGGTACAGCCGATC
>JAEVZM010000474.1 GCA_023392225.1 Pseudomonadota bacterium | reverse complement strand
TCTTTCCGTGCGAACGCTTTGCAATTTTCAAGCCTCCCCACACAAAAACCCCGGCCGTGGGGCCGGGTCGGGTCGCATGCCCCTCCGGCCTTTTAGCTATTTGTTTTACGTGGCTGCAAGCCGGCCGGCTCAAATGACCACGGAGTAGCTCCTTCTAGGCCGGAGGCGCCGCCCCGTCAACCGCCCGGCTCGGCCGCGCTTGGCGCGCCGGGCATCTTCGGCTAAGCGTGCTCGCCAGCCAGAGGGGAAGACAATGGGCGCGAGCGGGCCTGCCGGGATACTGCCGCCACAGAACATCAGGGGCCTCGCCGCCGAGGGCGGGGTCCTGTCGGCGCGCGCCTTCGACGACGACCAGATCCAGCCGGCGAGCCTCGACCTCCGGCTCGGCAACGTCGCCTACCGGGTGCGGGCGAGCTTCCTGCCCGGGCCGCGCGCTACCGTCGCCGAGCGCCTCGCCGCGCTCACCCTGCACGAGATCGACCTCACCGTCGGCGCCCTGCTCGAGCCTGGGCGGAGCGGCGGTGTCTATATCGTGCCGCTCGCGGAGAGCCTGGCGCTGCCGGCCGACGTGGCCGCCGCCACCAACCCCAAGTCCTCGACCGGCCGGCTCGACGTCTTCACCCGGGTGATCGCCGACCGTGCCCGCGAGTTCGACACCATCCCCGCCGGCTATCACGGGCCGCTCTATGCCGAGATCAGCCCCCGGACCTTCCCGGTGATCGTGCGGGCCGGCTCGCGCCTCTCCCAGATCCGCTTCCGGATCGGCAATCCCTTGGTCGACGACCATGCGCTCGCCGCGCTCCACCGCAAGTCGCCGCTGGTCGACGGCGAGCTCGCGCTCGGCAACGGCCTCATGCTGTCGGTCGACCTCTCGGGACGGAGCGGCATCGTCGGCTATCGCGCCAAGCGGCACACCGGCGTCGTCGACGTCGACCGGCGCGGTGGCCTCGACGCGCTCGACTTCTGGGACCCGATCACCACCCATGGCCGGCGCGAACTGGTGCTCGACCCCGACCAGTTCTACATCCTCGCCTCGCGCGAGGCGGTGACCGTGCCGCCCGACCATGCCGCCGAGATGGTGCCGTTCGACCCGCTGGTCGGCGAGTTCCGCGTCCACTATGCCGGGTTCTTCGATCCCGGTTTCGGGCATTCCGAGGCCGGCGGCGCAGGGAGCCGCGCGGTGCTCGAGGTGCGCAGCCACGAGATCCCGTTCATCCTCGAGCACGGCCAGAGCGTCGGGCGCCTGGTCTACGAGCGGATGCTCGCCCGCCCGGCCTTCCTCTACGGGACCGACATCGGCTCGCACTACCAGGCCCAGGGCCTCAAGCTCTCCAAGCACTTTCGGAGCTGAGGCCCGGCGCCCCTCAGGCCCAGCCGACGGCGAAGCGATTCTCGGCGAAGCGCTTGTCGAAGCGCGCGTAGTCGCAGGTGATCTCCTCGCCCGCGGCGATGTCGCGAAGCGCGATCGTCTCGTCGTTGAGATCGTCGCAATTGGGATCGTCGGAGTGGTTCATGAAGCGGGCATTGTCGCCGCAGACCACGTAGACCGGATCCTCGCTCGGCTGGTAGCCGTAGCGCATCAGCCACTCGCGGGCGATGATGTCGGACGCCGGGATGTCGCGCATGTCGAGGCTGAGGTCGAAGCGCGGGTCGTAGCGCCACACCACCGTCCCCTTCGCAATCGGCTCGGCCGCAAATAGGCCGACACCCTCGATCGTGCTCGGTCCGAGCCGGGTCTTGACGCACAGCATTCCACCGCCTCCGGATGCATGGCGGTGGATGCGTGTCCTGCCGCCGCTTGCTTCGGCGACAGGAGAACCATGCCGACTGCTAACATCCGGCTGAGGGAAAGCCTAGACTTTTAGGGATCGAGGCGGTTGGCGGCGATGGTCCGGCCGTCGGCGCTCGAGAGCGTGAGCGCCCCGTCCTCGGCGACCGAGAAGCCGATCACGCCCTCGAGGATCTCGAGCATGGCGCGCTCCTGCGCCATCACCGGGTCGCCGCACATCATCATGGAGGTGCCCATCTCGCCGAAGCTGAGCCCCTCGCCGGTCAGCGTGTAGCTGCCGAAGAAGCGGTTGCAGGAGGCATTGCCGCTGACCCGCGCGTCCTCGCCGAAGGTGAGCGAGGGCTCCGAATCCGCGACCGGCGCCTTGCCGTCGATCGCCGTCACCGTCCAGTCGCCGTCGAGCAGCGCCGCCGGCTCACCGCCGCAGCCCTCGTAGGAATCCGCGCCGAGCGCGACGTTGACCGTCGCCGGGAACGGCATGCCGCTCATCGTGTCGGTGCACACCCTGTCGGCGATGGTGAGGACGAAGGCCTCGTCCTCGACGGTGGCGCGGAACACGGCGGCGCCATCCTCGTCGGCCGGCTCGGGAACCGGCGCGATCGTCACCGCCGCGCCGTCCATGGTCTGGAAGGTGATCGCCGAATCGGTCTTGCGGAGCGACCAGAACGGTTCGTTCCCCTGCGCGCGGAACATGTCGGAGGCCTCCGCCGGGATGGTGCCGGCCACGGCGAGCGGGGAGGCGAACACCATGAGGGCAATGGCGGGCACGATGCGGATCATGGACATTGGGGGCTCCTCCTCGCGAGATGGCTGGACTTTGTTCCCGAACCGGTGCACGCCCTGTCAGGAATAGCAGGTCAGGCGCTTCGGTGCCGGGCTCCCCCGGAGCGCGTTCCGGCGGAAAATCAGGAGACAACACAAATGCATATGGGCGGTGTCGGCTTCGGCAACTTCCTTGTCGACCTGTTTGTCATTTTCATGTTCGTCCTCTGGATCTGGCTGCTGATCTCGGTGTTCAGCGACCTGTTCCGGCGGAAGGACATCTCAGGCGGCGGCAAGGTGCTGTGGGTGATCTTCCTGATCATCCTCCCCTATCTCGGCGTGCTCGCCTATGTGCTGACCCAGGGCGGCGGCATGGCCGAGCGCCAGCAGGCGCAGGCCGAGAAGGCCCGCACCGACCTCCGCGACATGATCGGCTTCAGCGTCGCCGACGAGATCAAGAAGCTCGACGAATTGAAGGCCAGCGGCTCGATCACCGACGCCGAGTACCAGAAGCTCCGCGCCAAGCTGGTCTGATTTCCTGCGCCGAGGCGCGTTGACGGTCCCACCCTCGGGGCTGTAGATTTCGCCGCGGTTCGGGCCGCCACGGCCCGAAGCCTCGCGGGTGTAGTTCAGTGGTAGAACGTCAGCTTCCCAAGCTGAATGTCGTCGGTTCGATCCCGATCA
>JAEVZM010000413.1 GCA_023392225.1 Pseudomonadota bacterium | reverse complement strand
ACGCAGGCCCGTCCGCGCCGCCGGAGGACCCGCCGAATCCCCCCGAGATTCGCCCCGATCCTCCTGCCAGCGACGGACGCGAGCGAAGCTAGACTGCGCTCCATTCGGCCAGCGGGAGGGGGCGCATCCGATGAAGCTCTATTTCAGCCGCAACTACAATCCGCGCGTCGCGGTCGCCGTCGCCCGCTATCTCGAGGCGCCGGTCGCCTTCGCGTTCGCGACGCCGGCCGCCCCGGGCCACGAGGAGCGGTTCCGCCCCCTCAACCCGAATCTCCGGGTGCCGATCCTGGTCGACGGCGACCACACGCTCTGGGAGACCGATGCGATCGCCTGCCGGCTCTCCCGGCTCGTCGGCTCCGACTTCTGGCGACGGGGCGACGACGAGCCGGAGATGATCCGCTGGCTGAGCTGGGCGGCGTGGAACTTCGTCGCCGCCTGCGACAAGGTCCACTTCGAGCGCGTCACCAAGCGCCGCTACGGCATCGGCCCGACGGACGAGGCCGCGGTCGCCGCGGGGCTCGAGAAGTTCGGCACGGCGGCGGCCGTCCTCGACGCCCATCTCGCTGGGCGGACCTGGCTGCTCGGCGAGGCGATCTCCTATGCCGACTTCCGCATGGCGTCGGTGCTGCCGTTCCACGCGCTCGCCGGCCTGCCGCTCGAAGACCATCCCAACATCGCTGCCTGGAATGCGCGGCTCGAGGCGATCCCGGCCTGGCGGGCGCCGTTCGACGGCATCGAGGCGCCGGAGCTGCCGCCGATCGTGCCCTGAGCCCTGGCGGCCGGCCCTGCTCCGAGCCGGGTGCGCGGCATCTGCCGCATCCCCCCGTTGTGTTGCCCCGCGACGCTTGGTAGCATTTCATCCAAAGGAAGCCGGCGAACCGAGCTTCCATGGCCCGAACCGGGCCGCCAGGGGACCATCGTGGGCGTATGGAGTACTTCACCCAGCAGCTCATAAACGGGCTGACTCTCGGATCGATCTACGGGCTGATCGCGATCGGCTACACGATGGTCTACGGGATCATCGGCATGATCAACTTCGCCCATGGCGACATCTTCATGGTGGGCGCCTTCATGGCGCTGATCGGCCTCATCCTGGTCGGTGTGACCGCGGCGACGCCGGTGCTCATGCTCCTTGCGGCGCTGCTCGTGGTGCTGATCGGGGCGATGGCGTTCACCTCCGTGTGGGGATGGACGGTGGAGCGCATCGCCTACCGTCCGCTCCGCGGCTCGTTCCGCCTTGCGCCGCTGATCACCGCGATCGGCATGTCGATCGTGCTCCAGAACTTCGTCCAGATCGTCCAGGGCGCCCGGGTGAAGCCGCTGCCGCCGATCGTGACCGGCGGCATCCCGCTGATGGAGAGCGCCGACGGCTTCACGGTGCAGATCTCCAACATCCAGATCATGATCATCGTCGTCACCGTGGTGCTGATGACGGTGTTCTCGCTGATGATCAGCCGCACCTCGCTCGGCCGCTCGCAGCGCGCCTGCGAACAGGACGCGCGGATGGCGGCGCTGCTCGGCGTCAATGTCGACCGGACGATCTCGCTGACCTTCGTGTTCGGCGCCGGCCTCGCCGCCGTCGCCGGCATGATGTTCATGCTCTACTACGGCGTGATCGACTTCTACATCGGCTTCAACGCCGGCATCAAAGCCTTCACCGCCGCGGTGCTCGGCGGCATCGGTTCGCTTCCCGGCGCCATGCTCGGCGGCCTGCTGATCGGCATGATCGAGGTGTTCTGGTCGGCCTATTTCTCGGTCGAGTACAAGGACGTGGCCGCCTTCTCGATCCTCGCCATCACGCTCATCTTCCTGCCCTCTGGCCTGCTCGGCCGGCCCGAGGTCGAGAAGGTCTGAGATGGCGGCAGCGACGACGCCCCAGCCCACGGCAGACTTCCGGCCCGAAGGGGCCGAGATCGAGCAGGAGGAGCGCGCCCTGGCGATGGCGGGCGAGCCCCCGTTCTCGAGGGGCCGCCCCGACCGCAACCCGGTCTTCGATTCGCTCCGCGACGCGGTGATCGCCGCGGTCATCGCCCTCGCGCTATTCGCGCCCCTCGTCGGCCTCGAGACGACGCCGCTTGCCGATGGCCTCGGCATCATCCCGCGCTGGGGCGACGTGGCGATCCTCGTCGCCATCGTCTTCGTCTGCCGGCTCCTCCTCAATCTCTTCGTCTGGAAGTCATCTTCGCCGGTCACGGAGTCGTTCTCCCGCTTCGCCGGCGAGGAGAAGGTGACGGGCCGCGACTGGGTGCAGGTGCTGGTCGTGGGTGCCGCCCTCATCGCCATCTTCTTCGGCGCCAAGCATCTCGCATTCCTTCACGAGGGCCTTCGCTCCTTCGCCGCGCTGCTCGCCGCTGTCGGCTTCCTCGTCCTCCTCTTCATCGTGGCCCGGAAATTCATCGGGCCGTATCTGCCGGATCTCCCCTACGGGGCGATCTTTGGCGCCATCGCCGTCACCGCGGCCTTCGCCCTGCCGGCGGTCCTCCAATATTGGCCCTGGCCCGACTGGTTCAATCCGCCGACCCGGTACTTCCTCGACCAGGGCATCGTCATCCTCACCTACGTGATGCTCGGCTGGGGCCTCAACATCGTGGTCGGCTATGCCGGCCTCCTCGACCTCGGCTACGTCGCCTTCTACGCGGTGGGCGCCTACTCCTTCGCGCTGCTCGCCTTCTATTTCGGCTGGAGCTTCTGGATCTGCCTGCCGCTCGCCGGCATCCTCGCCGCCACCTGGGGCATGATCCTCGGCTTCCCGGTGCTGCGGCTGCGCGGCGACTACCTCGCGCTGGTGACCATCGCCTTCGGCGAGATCATCCGCCTCGTCCTGATCAACTGGTCGGACTTCACCGGCGGCCCCAACGGCATCTCCAACATCCCGCGCCCGTCCTTCTTCGGCATCGAATTCGAGCGCGGCGAAGGCGGCTTCGCTGATGTCTTCGGCCTCACCTTCTCGCCGGTCCACCGCATCGTCTGGCTCTACTACATCATCCTGGTGCTGGCGCTGGTCACCGGCTTCGTCGCGGCGCGGCTGAGGCGCCTGCCGGTCGGAAGAGCATGGGAGGCGCTCCGCGAGGACGAGATCGCCTGCCGCTCGCTCGGCATCAACACCACCAAGACCAAGCTCAGCGCCTTCGCCCTCGGCGCCATGTTCGCCGGCTTCGCCGGCTCGTTCTTCGCCACCCGCCAGGGCTTCATCTCGCCGGAGTCGTTCAACTCGACGGAGTCCTTCCTGATCCTCGCGGTGGTCGTGCTCGGCGGCCTCGGCAGCCAGCTCGGCGTGGTGATCGCGGTCGTCTTCCTCAACACCGTGTTCGAGCTGCGTGGCCTCGCCGAGTACCGGATGCTGGTGGTCGGCCTGTCGATGGTGCTGATCATGGTCTGGAAGCCGCGCGGCCTCATCTCGACGCGCCAGCCCTCCGCCTTCCTCAAGCAACGCAAGACGGTGTCGGCCGACAACGTGAGCCAGGGACACGGATGAGCACCTGGGAGACCGACCCGCTGCTCAGGATCGAGCAGCTGACGATGCGCTTCGGCGGCCTGGTCGCCGTCAACGCCTTGTCCTTCGCCGTCGGCCGCGGCGAGATCACCGCGCTGATCGGCCCGAACGGCGCCGGCAAGACCACCGTGTTCAACTGCATCACCGGCTTCTACAAGCCGACCGAGGGTCGGATGTCGCTGGCGCTCGAGCCCGGCGCCTTCGCCGGCGTCGACGCCGCGACGGCGAGCGGCCGCGCCTCGATCGACGACCGGCTGTTCCTCCTCGAGCGGATGCCCGACTACGAGATCGCCAAGCATGCCCACGTCGCCCGCACCTTCCAGAACGTGCGGCTGTTCGGCGGCATGACCGCGCTCGAGAACCTGCTCGTCGCCCAGCACAACCGGCTGATGGCGGCCTCCTCGTTCTCGATCGCGGGCCTCTTCGGCCTGAAGTCCTACCGCGACGGACTGAAGGAGGCGATGGAGAAGGCGAAGTACTGGCTCGAGCGAGTCGGCCTGACCGAGCGCGCCGACGACGCGGCGGGCGACCTGCCCTATGGCGACCAGCGGCGCCTCGAGATCGCCCGCGCCATGTGCACCGAGCCGGTGCTGCTCTGCTTCGACGAGCCGGCCGCCGGCCTCAACCCGCGCGAATCCGCCGAGCTCAACGAGCTGCTCCGCTACATCCGCGACGAGCACAAGATCTCGGTGCTGCTGATCGAGCACGACATGGGCGTGGTGATGGAGATCTCCGACCACATCGTGGTGCTCGACTACGGGCAGAAGATCTCCGACGGCACCGCCGCGCTCGTCCGCAACGACCCCAAGGTCATCGCTGCCTATCTCGGCGTCGATGACGAAGAGGTCGAGGCGGTCGAGCAGGAGGTGGGCGCATGAGCGCGGTCGCCGCCCCGGCCACGCCGACGCCGCTCCTCACCATCCGCGGCGTCACCACCTTCTACGGCAAGATCATCGCGCTCCGCGGCGTCGACCTCGACGTCAACCAGGGCGAGATCGTCACCCTGATCGGGGCCAACGGCGCCGGCAAGTCGACGCTGATGATGACCATCTGCGGCACGCCCCAGGCGCGCGACGGGCGGATCGTCTATGACGGCACCGACATCACCCGCATGCCGACCCACGAGATCATGCGGATGTCGATCGCCCAGTCGCCGGAGGGGCGGCGCATCTTCCCGCGCATGACGGTGCTCGAGAACCTCCAGATGGGCGCCTCCTCGATCGGCTACGACCATTTCGACGAGGACCTCGAGAAGATCTACGAGATGTTCCCGGTGCTGAAGCGGCGGCAGGGCCAGCGCGGCGGCACGCTCTCGGGCGGCGAGCAGCAGATGCTGGCGATCGGCCGGGCGCTGATGAGCCGGCCGCGGCTCCTCCTCCTCGACGAGCCCTCGCTCGGCCTCGCGCCGCTGATCGTGCGCCAGATCTTCGACGCGCTGCGGACCCTCAACGAGAGCGAGGGGCTGACCGTGTTCCTCGTCGAGCAGAACGCCTATCACGCGCTGAAGCTCGCCCATCGCGGCTATGTCATGGTCAACGGCGTCATCACCATGTCGGGCAGCGGCAGGGAGCTGCTGGCCCGCGAGGAAGTGCGCTCGGCCTATCTGGAGGGCGGCCGCCACTAGCGGCCGGAGCGATCATGCAGGGCCTGATCTTCGAACGCGGCATCATCGACTTCCTGCTCGTCACCTGCTTCCTCGGCGGCGGCGCGGCGTTCCTCACCGGCCGCGCCGTGGCGCTCACCTGGCGGCCGATCACCTACCTGGTCCTCTATCTCCTCCTCCTCGCCTGCGCGGTGCGCTTCGTCCACTATGCGCTGTTCGAGGGGACGCTCCTGTCGCTCCACTATTTCCTCGTGGACGCCGTGGTGCTGTTCGCGCTCGGCTGGCTCGGCTTCCAGATGACCCGGGCGCGCCAGATGGCCGGACAGTATTCGTGGCTCTACCGCCGGTCGGGCCCTGTATCGTGGCGGCTCAAATGAGCTTCCGGCACGATAAGACCGCAGCGGGCGAGGGTGAAGTCAGTTGCGCCCGCTACCGGGGCGAGATACGCTTTTCCACAAGCTGGGGTTCCACCCGGCTTTCAATTCGGTGGCGAAGTCACCGAGAGCTCCAGGGGAGTTGTTTCACATGAAGAAACTGCTTTTCGCCGGCGTAGCAATGTCGGCGATCACGGCGTTTGGTGCTTCCGCCAGCGCGGACATCACGATTGCAGTCGCCGGTCCGATGACCGGCCAGTATGCCGCCTTCGGCGAGCAGATGAAGGCCGGCGCCGAGCAGGCGGTCGCCGACATCAATGCTGCCGGCGGCGTCAATGGCGAGCAGCTCGTTCTCGAAGTCGGTGACGATGCCTGCGATCCGAAGCAGGCGGTCGCCGTCGCCAATCAGCTCGCCGGCAAGGGCGTGGTGTTCGTCGCCGGCCACTTCTGCTCGGGCTCCTCGATCCCGGCCTCGGCGGTCTACAACGACGAGGGCATCGTCGAGATCTCGCCGGCGTCCACCAACCCCAAGTTCACCGACGAGCGCCCCGGCCCGGGCATCTACCGGGTCTGCGGTCGTGACGACCAGCAGGGCCAGGTGGCCGGCGCCTTCCTCGCCAAGAACTTCGCCGACAAGAACGTCGCCATCATCGACGACAAGAGCGCCTACGGTAAGGGCCTTGCCGACGAGACCCGCAAGTACATGAACGAGGCCGGCAAGACCGAGGTCCTCAACGAATCGTACAATGCGGGCGAGAAGGACTACAGCGCGCTGGTCTCCAAGCTGAAGGCGGCCAACATCGACGTGCTCTATGTCGGCGGCTATCACACCGAAGCCGGCCTCATCAAGCGCCAGATGGTCGACCAGGGCATGAACACCATCCTCGTCTCGGGCGACGCGCTGGTCACCGACGAGTACTGGCAGATCACCGGCGATGCCGGCGCCGGCACGCTGATGACCTTCTCGCCGGATCCGCGCAAGAACCCGATCGCCAAGCCGGTCGTCGACGCGCTCGAGGCCGCCGGCAAGACCGCCGAGGGCTACTCGCTCTACACCTACGGTGCGATCCAGGCCTGGGCCGACGCGGTGACCGCCGCCGGCTCGACCGACTTCGAGCCAGTGGTCGCCGAGCTGAACAAGGGCGAGTACGACACCGTGCTCGGCAAGCTCTCGTTCGACGACAAGGGCGACGTGACCCTGCCGGGCTACGTCTTCTACGAGTGGAAGAACGGCACCTACGACTACATGAACTAGTCGCGAGCCGTCTTCGCTGACCTGCCATTGGAAACCCCGGCGGACCTCCGCCGGGGTTTCTGCTTGTCCCGACCTCGCCTATGCTCGCCGGCATGATCAGGCGCCTCCGCAATCTCCTCACGGACGTCGATGGCCTCGCGGTCGGCAACGCTGCCGACGGCGCGGTGAAATCCGGCGTCACCGTCATCGTCTGCGACCAGCCGGCGGTGGCCGCGGTGCACGTCATGGGCGGCGCGCCGGGAACCCGCGAGACCGAACTACTGGCGCCTTAACAGACCTTTCAGGCTGTCGACGATTTGGTGCTCGCCGGCGGCTAGGCCTTCGGG
>JAEVZM010000395.1 GCA_023392225.1 Pseudomonadota bacterium | reverse complement strand
CCGGGGGCCGGGGGGGCCGGCCCCGGGCGGCGGCGCGACCCCGCTAACGCCTTGACCGACGGCTGCCGGGGCCCGTTTCTGGGATCGTCCGGCGGCCACATCCTCGTAGAGGGTGGCGGTCTCCCGGGCGATGTGGCCCCAGTCATATTCCCTTCGCACCCGGTCGCGAATGGCTTCCCGCTTCTCGCTCGACCAGGGGTGGATGGCGATCTCGTCCATCTTGGCGGCGAGCGCGTCAACGTCGCCGAGGTGGAAGTATGACCACGGCTCGAGCTCAAGCTCGAGGTGGGGCGGGATATCGCTGACCACGACGGGCAGGCCATAGCTCATCGCCTCGAGGAGCGATATCGGCAGGCCTTCGTGAGACGAAGGCAGGACGAACAGGCCGGCGTGGGAATAGAGCTCGGCCAGCGCTTGTCCGGTCTGGGTCCCGGCGGCGACGACGTTCGGCGTGGCGGCGGCCACTTCCCGCAACTTCTCGCTATAGGGACTGTCATGATCGGCCCCGCCCACCAGCACCAGCTTCCAGTCGGAGAGGTGCGAGCGCGCGAATGCCTCGATGAGGTCGAGCTGCCGCTTCTCGGGCACCAGGCGGCCGACGCAGAGCACATACCGGCCGGCCGCGAGGCCGAACCGATCGAGAGCCGCCACGGTTGCGACCGGCTCGCATCGCGGGACCCCGTTCGGGATGATCGTCGCGGTGCGGCCGTACTTTCCGGACACCAGCGCGCCGAGGCCGCGGGTGATCACGATTACGGCATTGGCGAACCTCATTCCGAGCGACTCGCCCCACCGGAGCACCGCCTTCTCCTTGCGCCCCCATTTCTCCCGGTCGTAGTCGGTCCCGTGGTGAGTCACCACCACGCGGAGACCCGCGAGCCGCGCCAGCGGGACGGTCAGGCTCGGCCCGATGCCGTGAATGTGCAGGATGTCGGGCCGACGGATGGCGGCGTAGAGCACGCCGAGGATGGAGTGAACGATCGTTTCCAGTCGACGCGAGTTCGGCGACCAGATCCGATGGAGCCTGACGCCGCGCCACGTCGTCAGCGCCGGATCGAGCATGTAACGCGACCGGACGATGACGTCGACCAGGTAGCCCAGCTCCGCCAAGGCCGGCGCCAGGTGCTCGACATGGGTCTCGATGCCGCCCTGAACGCCTGGGATCCCGCGCAGTCCGAGGAACATGATGCGGAGAGCCGCTGGGTCCGCTTCGCCTCGATCCGGGTCCGTCATAATCTCGCGCATCACCTTGCCCATGCGGCGATTTCGCCGCGGCATCCTACCGTACAGCGCAATGACACAAGGTACGATCAACGGAAAGACGATTGGCGCGGAGATCGAACCATCGTTGAGAATCTCTTGCAGCGCCCGCTTGCTTGTGACGCCGTCCATTGACAAACGGAGCTGGTATATTCAATTAGATATAAAGGTGGCGCTTGTTGCGCGGAGATTAGACACATGAAAGTCATGTCATTCGTTGGCGGTACGATCGGTGCGTTTCTTGCGCTGTCGCAAGTGGCCTACGCCGAGAGCACCGGTCGAGTCGCCTGCCTGCCGATGAACGGTCAGCAGCAGAAGGCGTACTGGCAGTTTTGCCCGGTGGACAAGACTGACCCGACCAAGGCACACAGCTGCGGCTGCAAGGATGGGTTCGTGGCGCTGGACATGTTCCAGATTCAGAACGACAACACCACGGCCTCCGGCAAGAAGGTAACGCCGGTCAGCGCGAGCCCCGGCTAAGCCAGCATCATTCGCATTGCGCTTGAACAGCGCTCTGCCGCCAGAAGCGGTGGAGCGCTGTCTCGTTTCCGAGCGTGGCATCACATCTGCGTTACCGGTTCGGCCCGCTTCTGGCGGCTCTTGCGGTGTCGTTGGCACCAGCTGGTCCGTCTCGGGAGCCAGCCCGCCAGCGGCTTGCGCGGCGACGGCAGGATCGGATCCGAGCGCGCTTCCTGTCCGTCGAGCCCGTGAAATCATCAAACGCCGTCATCTTGTGCAATCCGTCATAACCCTCCATCTTCATTTCAGGAGGATGCGTTGACCCAACACCCCATAAGGCGGCGATTTCGCCGGTCCCGGTTGGGAGAGGTGTTGATCCAACGCAAGGAGGCTTCATGCGCATGAATGCACGGATGGTGACGCCCTAGGAGCCGGAGACCGTTGCGGTTGGCTCGTGTGCCAATCAGCTGCGGTGGAGGTTGCAACCTTGGCAGTGTACTTCGCATCCACGACAGGATCCGACGGGAACTCTGGATCAATCAGCCAGCCGTTCGCGACCCTCGAGCACGCCGACCAGCTCGCCCAGCCAGGCGACACCATCTACCTCCGCGGCGGTACCTACGTTCTCGATGAGGTCCTCACGCTCACCAAGAGCGGCACCTCGGGCAATCCGATCACCATTGCCAGCTACCAGGGCGAGAAAGTGGTTCTCGACGGCAGCGGCATTCCGACACCGAGCGAATTCAACGGCCGCGCCGTCCACCTCACCAATGTCTCGTGGAACCACATCAAGGGGATCGAGATCACGAACGGGCCGGACGGCGGCCTGCTGATCGACGGCAATAGCAGCAACAACGTCTTCGAGCAGATCGCCGCCCACCATAACGGCCGCGCCTCCGTGGCCGAAGGGAGCGGGATCGCGATCTACGGGACGGGCGCCAACAACCTCTTCCTCAACTGCGACTCCTACGCCAACTACGACGTGCTGGGCGGCGGCGAAAATGCCGACGGCTTCGATATCGATGCCGGGACCGGCAACGTGCTTCGCGGCTGCCGCGCCTGGCAGAACTCGGACGACGGCTTCGATTTCTTCAACGCCTCCTTCGCCTCGAACCATGTCGGCAACGCCGTGCGGATCGAAGATTCCTGGGCGTGGGGCAACGGCTACGACGCCAACGGCAATCCGGCGGGCGACGGCGATGGTTTCAAGCTGGGCGGACAACGCCCCGGGCTCGACAACACCTCCGGGGGCCACGTCGTGATCAACTGCGTCGCCTGGGGCAACCTCAGCGACGGCTTCGAGGGCAACGACGCGGCGATCTCGATCACGCTCCTGAACAACACCGCCTATGACAACCAGAGTCAGAACTACCACTTCAACACCGGCGGCCACGTTCTGAAGAACAACCTCTCCTACGATTCGCCCGAGGCACTCTACTTCGCGCCCGGGACCAAGCAGGTGACCAACTCCTGGAACCTCTCGGTCGTGGTCAGCGGCACCGACTTTGTGTCGCTCAACGACGCTACGGCGCGCGGCGCCCGCAAGGCCGACGGCTCCCTCCCCGATACGACGTTCCTTCATCTGGTGCCGGGCAGCGACCTCATCGACAGGGGCGTCAATGTCGGCCTGCCATCGGTCGGCGCGCCCGACCTCGGCGCCTTCGAGGCGGGCAAGGTCCTGGACAATGGCGGCCAGCCCGGAAAGACCATCGTCGGCACGAAACACGCCGACAGGCTTCACGGTACCGATCGGGACGATACCCTCAAGGGCAAGGGCGGGAAGGACAAGCTCTACGGCAACGGCGGTGACGATGTCCTCAAGGGGGGCCCCGGCAAGGACGTCCTGAAGGGCGGCCCCGGCAACGACCTGCTGGTCGGCAACAAGGGGAACGACAAGCTGCGGGGCGAGGACGGCAACGACGTCCTCAAGGGCGGAAGCGGCAAGGACGTTCTGGACGGCGGCGCCGGCGATGACGTGCTCACCGGCAACGGTGGGAAGGACAAGTTCCTCTTCAAGGGCTCGTTCGGCGGAGACCGCATCATCGACTTCCAGTCCGGCGTCGACAAGATCGGCTTCGAAAAGGAAGTGTTCTCGAACTTCTCCGACATCAAGGACGCGATGACAGAGGTCGGACCCGGCGTCATCATCGAGGCCCCGACCGGGTCGGTGCTGGTCGAGGGCGTCAAGCTAACGGATTTCCACAGCAAAGACTTCCTCTTCCTCTGAAGTGAAACCTCGGCGCTTCCCGGCGCCGGCGCGGGCGGCCCGCGTCGGCCGAGCCGACCGCGGATGCGCGCCGTCGGCGCCCCGGGTACGGACGCCCTGGGTTAAGAACGACGCCTGCGCGCGCTGTTCGCGCTAGCGGGTCGAAAGCCTGCGGCTTCATCGGGACGTGTGGGAATGAAGCGTTCCGGGCGGATCGGAGACCGGTCGGCGGCGCTCAAGCTGGCCTTTTCAAGCAGCCACTGCGCCCGCGAAACCGGCTAACGAATCGCCGATCCCTCACGACCGTTCAGGCGGTCAGCAGGAACGAGACTGCGAGATCAGGAAGTGGCGGAGGTTGGAGGTGAAACCTCGAACCGAAACCCCGCGGGCAGGGCTAGTGCAGCGGCTGCCCGCAAACAGGAAGTGGTGGAGCCAGGCGGAATCGAACCGCCGACCTCTTGAATGCCATTCAAGCGCTCTCCCAACTGAGCTATGGCCCCTTCCTGGGAAGTCCGTTCCGGGCCGGACCTGATCGGCCTCCCCGGACGGCGACGGTCAGATAGCACCTCGCGATCTCAATTTCCAGCCCGCGCGACGCTATCCGGCAAAGTTTCTGCGGGGCTTCGGAAAGCCCCGCAAATCCTAGTGTTCCTCGTCCTCGACGTCACCGATGATGTCGCCGACGTCGTCGTCATCCTCATCCTCGTCGGGGGCGAGGAAGGAATCATCGTCGGCGTCGTCGTCTTCGACGTCGTCATCGTCGCTCTCGACGGCGACCGCACCAGTATCCGCCTCCTCCTGGTCGGCATCCTCCAGCGGAACGAACTCCGCCTTGGTTTCGCTTTCCAGCTCGGTTTCGTCCTCGTCGTCCTCGACGACCGCTGCCGGACGAATCCGGGTCACCGCCTCGAACTGCGTACCGCAGCGCGGGCAGATGATCGGGTCGCGATTCAGGTCGTAGTACTTCGAGCCGCAATTCGGACAAATGCGCTTGATGCCGAGTTCGGGTTTGGCCACTTTCCTTGCCTCGTCGGACGCGTTGAGCGGCCTCCCCTAGTCCTGTCGGCGGGTCGAGTCAAACAGGTTTTCCGCGAGTGCGCGGCGGCAGCGTGACGACCTGTCCACCCTATGCTATCGCTCGCGGCGCCTGCCTGGCCAAGATGCGATCCGGAGCCCCGCCCCCCATGTCGAAAAGCGACCGCTCGACCCCCCTTCGCGCCCGCCGCTCCGGCCCCCTCAACGGCACCGTCCGTCCGCCGGGCGACAAGTCGATCTCGCACCGCTCGCTGATGCTCGGCGCACTGGCCGTCGGCGAGACCACCGTCGAGGGCCTGCTCGAGGGCGAGGACGTGCTCGCCACCGCCGCCGCGATGCGCGCCTTCGGCGCCACCGTGACCCGCGATGCCGCCGGCTCATGGCGCGTCAAAGGCCTCGGGGTCGGCGGCCTGCTCGAGCCCGACCATGTCATCGACTATGGCAATGCCGGCACCGGCTCGCGCCTCGCCATGGGCATCGCGGGCAGCCACGCCTTCGCCACGACCTTCACCGGCGACGCTTCCCTGGTCGGGCGGCCGATGGGCCGTATCTTCGATCCGCTCCGGCGCATGGGCGTGCAGATCGTCGCCCGCTCCGGTGACCGCCTGCCGGCGACGCTGCGCGGCCCGGAGATGCCGGTGCCGATCGAGTACCGGCTTCCCGTCGCCTCGGCCCAGGTCAAGTCCGCCGTGCTGCTCGCCGGGCTCAACGTGCCCGGCACCACCACCGTGATCGAGCCGGTGCCGACCCGCGACCACACCGAGCGCATGCTCAAGGCCTTCGGTGCCGCGATCGAGATCGAGATCGGCTCCGACGGTGCCCGCATCATCCGCATCGAGGGCAGGACCAACCTCCGCCCGCAGAAGATCGTGGTACCCGGCGACCCGAGCTCGGCCGCCTTCCCGATCGTCTCCGGCCTGATCGTCGAAGGGTCGGACGTCACCGTCGCCAATGTGCTGATGAACCCGACCCGATTCGGCCTGGTCGAGACGCTGCTCGAGATGGGGGCCGACATCGCCATCGAGAACCGGCGCAGCATCGGCGGCGAGGAGGTCGGCGACATCCGGGTCCGGGCCAGCCGGCTGAAGGGCATGACCGTCCCTCCGGAGCGGGCACCGTCGATGATCGACGAGTACCCGATCCTCGCGGTCGCCGCGGCCTTTGCCGAGGGCGATACCCGCTTCGAGGGGATCGGCGAGCTCCGCGTCAAGGAATCCGACCGCATCGCCTCGGTGGTCGCGGGCCTCGTCGCCAACGGCGTCGAGATCGAGGAAGGACCGGAATCGCTGCTGATCCACGGCCGACCCAGTGTGGCGGGCGGCGGCGCGGTGGCGACCCATCTCGACCACCGCATCGCGATGAGCTTCCTGGTGCTGGGCATGGCCACGGAGCAGCCGGTGACCATCGACGACGCGGCGCCCATCGCCACCAGCTTCCCCGAGTTCCGCGCGATGATGACGGGCCTCGGCGCCGACCTCGAAGAGGCCGGCCTTGGCTGAGCGCTGTCCGGGCCCGTGCCGGCCATGATCATCGCTATCGACGGCCCCGCGGCCGCCGGAAAGGGCACGCTTGCGGCCCGCCTCGCCGACCATCTCGGCCTCCCCTATCTGGACACGGGCCTGCTCTACCGGGCCGTGGGCAAGCGGGTCGCCGACCAGGGGCTCGATCCCGACAACGCCGCCGATGCGGCGCGCATGGCGAGGGCGCTCGACCCGGCGGAGCTCGACAACCCGGCGCTCCGCGGCCACGACGCCGGCGAGCTCGCCTCGCGAATCGCCGTCCACCCCGACGTCCGCCGCACGCTGCTCGACTTCCAGCAGCGTTTCGCCCGGCGTCCCGGCGGCGCGGTGCTCGACGGCCGCGACATCGGCACCGCCGTCGTCCCCGATGCCGACGTGAAGATCTACGTCACCGCCTCGGCCGAGGTCCGCGCCCGCCGGCGCACGGACGAGCTGCAGGCCAAGGGGCGCGAGATACCCTACGAGCGGATCCTCGCCGAGATCGCCGAACGCGACCAGCGCGACGCCGGACGCGCCACCGCGCCGCTCGCGATCGCGCCCGACGCGATCGTGCTCGATACCACCACGCTCGACGCCGATGCCGCCTTCGCGCGCGCCGTCGCGATCGTCGCCGGCAAGGCAAAGGGCTGAGCCGGGATACGGGACTGAAGGCCACCAACAACCGCGACGGAGAGAACCGGCATGGACGATCTCAAGGGCACGAGGGTGCTGGTCACCGGCGCCAGCAAGGGCATCGGCAAGGCGGTGGCACGAGCCTTCGCCCGACAGGGTGCCCACGCCGCGATCCACTACAGCGCCAGCGAAGCCGAGGCGAAGGCGCTCGCCTACGAAATCGCGGCCGCCGGCGGCACCGCGGTGCTGGTCCACGGCGACCTCGGCCAGCACGGCGCGGCACAGAAGGTGGTCGAAGAGGCGGCGGCCAAGCTCGGCGGGCTCGACACGCTCGTCAACAATGCCGGCTCGCTGATTCGTCGTGCGCCCTTCGCCGAGATCGACGACGCCCTGATCGACGAGGTGTTCGACCTCAATGTCCGCGCCGTGATCCATGCCTGCCAGGCGGCGGTGCCGCATCTCGAGAAAAGCGGCGGCGGGTCGATCATCAATGTCGGCTCGATCGCCGGCAGCAATGGCGGCGGCCCGGGCTCGGCGATCTATGCCGGCGCCAAGTCCTTCGTGCACAACATCACCCGCCACCTCGCCCAGGACCTCGGCGCGAAGGGGATCCGGGTCAATACCGTCTCGCCCGGCGTGATCGACACGCCGTTTCACGCGGCAACGCCGCCGGAGCGGATGGAGGCGATGCGCAAGATGGTGCCGCTCGGCCGGATCGGCACCGCGGAGGAGTGCGCGGGCGTGTTCCTCTTCCTCGCATCGCCGGCGCTCAGCGGCTACATCAGCGGCCAGAACATCCACGTCAATGGCGGCCAGTTCATCCCCTGACCACCGCTGACCGCCCGCGAGGAACGGACATGAGCGCGCGCTACGCCGGCCCGATCGTCGACGCCCATCACCATCTCTGGGACTACGGGATGGGCAGCCATCCGTGGCTCGCACCGGACCAGGATGGCCATGGCGGGCTCGGCGGCCTCGCCCCGCTTCGCCGCGACTACCTGCCGGCCGACTACCGGCGCGACGCGGCGAACCACGACGTGGTGGCGACCGTCCACATCGAGGCGAGCTGGACACCCGACGACTGCCTCGGCGAGACCCACTGGCTGGAGACGCTTCCGAAATCCGACGGCATCGCCCGCCGTTACGTCGCCCATGTGCCGCTGGTCTCGCCGGAGGCCGAGCGGCTGATGGCCGAGCAGGCGGCGTTTCCCCGCGTCGTCGGCATTCGCGACATCCTCTCGTGGACGCGCGACCCTGCACGGCGCTTCGCCACCCGGGGCGACCTGATGGACGACCCGGCCTGGCGCAGCGGCCTCCGCCGGCTCCGCGACCACGGCCTCTCCTTCGACCTGATGATCTTCCCCAACCAGCATGGCGAGGCGGCGCGCCTCGCCGCCGACTTCCCCGACCAGCAGTTCATCCTCAACCACTGCGGCAGCCCGTGGGACCGCAGTGCCGAGGGAATGGCCGCCTGGCGCGAAGGCCTCCGCGACCTTGCGCGGCAGCCCAATGTCGCGATCAAGATCTCCGACCTTGTCGCCTACGACAACGACTGGACGATCGAGAGCCTCCGCGACGTGACGCTCCACTGCATCGACTGCTTCGGCCCGGCGCGCGCGGTGCTGGCCAGCGACTTTCCGGTCGCCGGCCTCCACGCGACGTTCGACGAGGTCTGGGACTCGTTCAAGACCATCACCGCCGACTTCACCGCCGAAGAGCAGGCGGCGCTGTTCCACGACAACGCCCGCCGACTCTATCGCCTCGACGAAGCCGAGCGGGACGGCTGAGCCTCTTCAGCCCACCTTCACCACCTTCACGCACATCGGCGTGCCGATCTCTATCGGCTTGCCAGTATCGGTGAGCCGGCCGGTCGCGGCGTCGCGGGCGAAGACCGAGACGCGGTCGCCGTTCTGGTTGGCGGAGAAGAACAGGCTACCGGACGGCGATAGTGCGATGTTGCGCGGCGTCGAGCCGCCGCACGGCGTGTATTCGACCAGCGAGAGCCTGCCGCTGTCCTGGTCGACGGCGAAGATGGCGATGCTGTCATGGCCGCGATTGGCGCCGTAGACGAAGCGTCCGTCGGGCGAGATCTGGATGTCGGAGCAGTGGTTCTCGGCCGCCGCCTCGGCCTGCACCGCGGGCTTCGCGTCGATCAGCGACAGAGTGCCCGTGGCCGGGTCGATCGACAGCGCCGCGATGGTCGAATCGAGCTCGTTCATCACGAACAGGAAGCGGCCGTTGGGGTGCTGCGCGACGTGGCGCGGCCCGGCCCCCGGCGGCATGGCGAACGCCGCGACCTGGTCGAGGCCACCGTCCGCCCCGATGCGGTAGGTGATCAGCTGGTCGAGGCCGAGATCGGCCGAGATCGCGAAACCGCCGCCGATGGTCTCCCCGATCCAGTGCGCGTGGCTGCGCTCCTGCCGCCCGGCATTGGGGCCGAGATCGCCGCGATGGGCGACGCCGGCGATCACCGGCGCGACGCCGCCATCGGCCCGGATCGGCATGGTGACGACGGACTGGTCGGGGCCGCCCTCTCCCATCGCGTAGTTGGCGACGAGCAGGAAGCGGCCGTCGCGGGTCAGCGAGTTGTGGGCGGTGACCGAGCCGGTCGTCGGCTGCATGTCGATATAGTCGAGCGTGCGGCTGGCCCGGTCGAACCGCCAGGCCGAGACGATGCCCTCACGCCAGCCGAAGATCTCGGAGCTGGCATAGAGCAGCGTTCCATCCGGCGAGACCGACAGGAAGGTAGGGTTATCGATCCCCGTCTCCTCGGCGAGCAGCTCGGTGTCGCCGCTCGATTCGTCGAGGGCATAGATGGTGAGGCCCTTGCCGCGCGCCCCCTGGAAATACGGGGCTTCGCGATTGAGGCATCCCACGAAGACGAGACAATCGGCGACCATTTTCTTCCTCCCTCTGTCACCCGGCGGGCGCCATCGGACCAGAGCCTTGCCGACCTTGCAATCGGTCAACTCTGCAGCCTCGGACGCCCTTGCCAGGTTCTTCCATATATGAAAATATCATTCACAAGGAAACAGGGAGGAGGCGCGATGCCCAGCGGGACCGCGCCCGATGAAGGCGTAGCTGCAGCCGTGGATGCGCCGACCGTCGGGGTTTCGTCGACATTTCCCACCGACATGCCCGCCGACCATGCGGCGCTGCCGGTATGGAACGCCGAGAACTGGTTCTATGAGGACTGGCCGGTGGGCCAGAAGATCCGCTCGCTGCGGCGGACCATGGCCGAAGGCGACAGCCACCTCTTCAACCTCCTGGTCACCGACATCCACCCCTACGTCCAGGACCAGATGTTCGCGGAGCGCGAGGGCGTCTTCGGCCGCCGGCTGGTCGCCGGTGCTTTCGTCTTCTCCGCCGGCCTCGGGCTGGTGGCGACGAACTGCGTCAACGCCTTCTCCTACGGCTATGACAAGCTGCGCTTCATCAAGCCGGTGTTCATCGGCGACACCATCTATTCGGTCCGCACCAATCTCGAGAAGCGCCCGCGCTACAAGGAGATGGGCCTGATCCGCGCCAGCTACGAGGTGTTCAAGGGCGAGGGCGAGCTCGTGCTCTATTGCGAGCACCTGCAGACGGTGAAGTACAAGAGCCCGGCGGACTTCGCCGGCAAGACCGAGAAGTAGGAGCCGCAGATGGCCGAGGAGCCGCTCCTCTCCGGGCTCGTCGTCGTCGACATGAGCCAGTTCCTGTCGGGGCCCTATTGTTCGCTCCGGCTCTCCGACCTCGGTGCGCGGGTCATCAAGATCGAGCGGCCCGATGGCGGCGACCTCTCCCGCCGGCTCTACCTGAGCGACACCGAGATCGGCGGCGATTCCACCATTTTCCACGCCATCAATCGCGGCAAGGAGAGCCTTGCCATCGACCTCAAGAGCGAGGCCGACCTCGCCGCGCTGCGCGGCCTGATCGCCAAGGCCGACGTCGTGATCCAGAACTTCCGGCCGGGCGTCGCCAGGCGCCTCGGCGTCGACTGGGAGGCGATGAGCGCCATCAACCCGCGGCTCGTCTACGCCTCGATCAGCGGCTATGGCGAGGAAGGCCCGTGGGTGAAGCGGCCGGGCCAGGACCTCCTCGCCCAGGCGCGCTCGGGCGTCATGTGGCTGAACGGCGACGAGAGCCAGGGTCCGGTGCCCTTCGGCCTCGCCATCGGCGACATGCTCGCCGGCGCCGCGGCGGCGCAGGGCATCCTCGCCGCCCTCGTCCGGCGCGGCATCAGCGGCAAGGGCGCCCATATCGAGACGAGCCTCCTCGAGGCGCTGGTCGATTTCCAGTTCGAGGTGCTGACCACCTTCCTCAATGACGGCCGCCGGCTGCCGAAGCGCGCCAACGTGCGGAGCGCCCACGCCTATCTCTCGGCGCCCTACGGGGTCTACCACGCGAGCGACGCCTACATCGCCATCGCCATGACACCGATCGGCAAGCTGGCGCCGCTGCTCGGCCT
>JAEVZM010000325.1 GCA_023392225.1 Pseudomonadota bacterium | reverse complement strand
TTCATGGACTGGGTCGGCATCGTGCTGCTCGTCATGCCGGTATTCCTGCCGATCATCCTCAAGCTGCCGCCCGAGGAAATCGGCTTCTTCGGCCATGTCGGCCCCAACCAGGTGGCGATCTGGTTCGGCGTCACCTTCTGCATGAACATGCAGGTGAGCTTCCTGTCGCCGCCCTTCGGGCCGGCCGCCTTCTATCTCAAGTCGGTCGCGCCGGAGAACATCACCCTCACCGCGATCTTCGCCGGGTTCCTGCCGTTCATCGCCATCCAGATCGTGGCGCTGGCGGTGATGCTGTGCTGGCCGCCGATCGTCTCGGTGTTCCTGTGAGCGAGGCGGCCCGGCCGTGATCTCGGGACGGACGCGGATCATCGCCCATCTCGGCGTGCCCACCGAGGGCTTCCGCGCGCCGCTCATCTACAATCCGTGGTTCACGGCCAACGGCATCGACGCGGTGGTGGTACCGATGGGCTGCGAGCCGGAGAACTATCCCGACTTCCTCCGCCTCGTCTTCCGGCTCCGCAACATCGCCGGCGCGCTCGTCACCATGCCGCACAAGATCGCGACCGTGCCGCTCCTCGACGTCGTGAGCCCGGCGGTCAAGATCTGCGGCGCCTGCAACGCCGTCCGCCGCGACGCCGCGGGACGGCTGGTCGGCGACATGTTCGACGGCGAGGGGTTCGTCCGCGCCCTCCGCCGCCGCGGTCGGCCCATCGCGGGGGCCGCGGCGCTCGTCGTCGGCAATGGCGGCGTCGGCTCGGCGATCGCCGCGTCCCTCGCCGCCGAGGGCGCGGCGCGGATCGCGCTGTTCGACGTGGATACGGCGGCGACAGTGCGGCTCGCCGCGGCGCTCGCGCATCACCATCCCGCGCTGGCGATCGAGACCGGGACGCGCGACCCGGCCGGCTTCGACATCGTCGTCAACGCGACGCCGCTCGGCACCGGCGAGGCAGACCCCTTGCCGCTCGATCCATCCCGGCTGGACCCGGCGAGCCTCGTCGCCGAGGTGGCGCTCGGCCGGGACGAGACACCGCTGGTCGCGGCCGCCCGGGCGCGCGGCTGCGCCGTCCAGCTCGGCGCCGACATGCTCTACGAGCAGATCCCCGCCTATCTCGACTTCTTCGGCTTTCCCGGCGCCACGGCCGACGAGTTCCGCCGGCTCGCCCCGCCGGACTGAGTCGTCACTCGATGTCGCGGATCTTGGCGCCGTTGAGCTCGGCCATGATCCCCGGCAGCACCGGCATCATGCGGTCCTCGTGGCCCTGGTTGACCACGAGCCGGAACTGCTGGTGGATCGCCTCGGCCACCGGCACCGCCATACCGGCATCCTCGGCCAGGCGCGCATAGGCCTTGATGTCCTTGGCGCCGGTGCGGATCGTGGCGAGAAGGCCGCCGACATCGCCATCGAGGATCCACGGCCGGAGCGCCCGCCACATGCCGCTGTTGACGCCGCCCGCCGACAGGACGTCGGCCAGCGCCGGCAGGTCGACGCCGAGCTTCGCCGCCGCCGCCAGCGTCTCCGAGATCATCATCAGCATGCCCATGCTGATCGAGTTGTTGAGGAGCTTGCAGGTCGCGCCGGCGCCGAGCGGGCCGCAGACGACGACGGTGTCGGCATAGGAATCGAGGATCGGCCGGATCTTCGCGATGACCTCGGGGTCGCCGCCGACATAGGTGCTGGCGCGGCCCTCCTCGGCTTCCTTCGGCGTCCGGCCGAGCGCGGCGTCGACCAGATGGCATCCCGCCGCCTCAAGCGCCGCGCCGACCCGCCGCGTCGCGTCCGGCTCGTTGGTGGTGGCGTCGATGAAGATCGTGCCGGGGCGCGCCGCCGACTTGAGCCCGTCCGGCCCGAGATAGACCGCCTCGAACTCGACCGCCGAAGGCAGGCAGGTGATCACCACGTCTGAGCCTGCCGCCAGCGAAGCCGCGTCCATCGCCTCCGTCGCGCCGCGCGCCACGAGGTCCTCGACCGGCGCGCGGTTGCGGTTGGCGAGCACGGTGAGCGGATAGCCGCCCTTCTCCAGGATGTTCTTGGCCATGCCGTGGCCCATCAGCCCGACCCCGATGAACCCGACCCGCTGCTTTCCGTTGGTCATGTCGTCCCCTCCGTGTCGGGACTGCATAGCCTGCGGTGGGTTGCGTGGCGACTCCGAAGCCCGTCCCTGCCGCGAGCGAGCTATCCGCGCGTGAGGCCCGGGTAGAGATCATCCCAGTTCGGATTGACGGCCTCGATCAACCGGATCTTCCACGCCCGGTTCCACTTCTTGAGCTGCTTCTCGCGCCCAATGGCATCCCGGATGTCCTGAAACTCTTCGAAGTACACCAGTCGCGTCACGCCATACTTGCGAGTGAACCCCGGCACGAGCTTTTCGCGATGCTCCCCGACCCGGCGGACAAGGTCGTTGGTCACACCGACATAGAGGGTGCCGCCGATACGGCTCGCGAGGATGTAGACGTAGTAGGAATGGAACCGCAAAGTTGCACGCCTCCCTCTGTCATCCCCGGCGAGCCCGGCGCAGCCGGGGGGGGGGGGGGGGGCCCCGTGAACCCACCCGCGGCGGGCG
>JAEVZM010000258.1 GCA_023392225.1 Pseudomonadota bacterium | reverse complement strand
GCCCTGAGGCGCCTCACCGCCACCACCGCCGGCAGCCGCACCCTCGCCGAGATCGTGGCGATGAACGTCGAGCGGGCCCGGCTCGAGCCCGACCCGGCATCGCCCGAGGCGCTCGGCGCATGGCTCCGCGCGGCGTTCGCCTGGCTGGCCTATGAGCCATTCGAGGCATTCCCGGCCGAGATGGTCGAGATCGTGCTCGGCAGCGCGAGCCTCCCCCGGCTGCAGATCGACGAGGCCATCTCCGGGCGGATCGCCAGCGGGCTCGCCGCGGCCGGCGCCCCTCCCGGCACGACCGGCGACGACCTCCTGCCCGCGATACACTACCGGCCGGATCGCCCGACCGTGCCGGAGCGCCTCGCCGGGGGACCCGGCGTCGCCATCCTCTGGGCGCGGAAGCTCGACTGGTCGACCCCCTCGGCCTTCCGCCAGCGGCTGCTCGCCGTCGCCTGGGCGACCTTCCGGCAGGCCTTCCCGGGGAGCGACCTGCGGGAAGGCACCATCATCGTCGACGACGACCTCGGCGACGACCTGCCGGCAACCCGCGCGGCGGCGCTGGCCCAGGCGATGCGGCTCGGGGTGACGGACGTCCGCTTCGGCACCGAGCGGATCACCATCGACGCGACGCTCCGCCCGCGCCTCGGGGCCGACCTCCGCATCGGGCTCTCGCCGGCCGTGGCGCGGATGAGCGGACCGGTCGAGGCGCCACGCATCGGCTTCGGCCGGCGGTTCCCCGAGATCGTGCTCGGCGGTCGCGAGGCGGAGGCGGTGGCCGCACTCGGCGAGGGCGGCCGGATGCCGCTCGGCACGCTTGCGGTGCTGCTCGGCCTGCCGCTTGCGGAGGCGGAGCAGGCGATGCGCAGCCTCGAAAGCCGGCGCGTGGTCCGCATCGAGATGGCACCGCGGCAGCCGGCACCCGCCAGCGCGGGGGACAGCCCGGAGGTCAGCCCCGACCCGAGCCCCGGATCTGGCTCATCGTCCGCATCGGCGTGATCGCCTCGGGCGAGAAGCGGAGGTCGATCAGCGCCGGCTTGCCGGCGGCAAGGGCCCGTTCGAAGGCGGGCGCGAAATCCTCCGTCGTCGCGACGCTCTCGCCATGGCCGCCGCAGGCGCGGGCATAGGCGGCAAAATCCGGGTCGACCAGATCGGTGGCGATGTGGCGATCGGGATAGTCGCGCTCCTGATGCATGCGGATGGTGCCGTGGATGCCGTTATTGACCACCACCACGACGATCGCCGCCTGCTCCTGCGCGGCGGTGGCGAACTCCTGCATGTTCATCTGGAAGCAGCCATCGCCCGCGAAGCACACCACGATGCGGTCGGGATGGCGGAGCTTCGCCGCGATCGCTGCCGGCAGGCCGTAGCCCATGGTGCCGGAGGTCGGCGCGAGCTGCGTGCCATAGCGGCGGAAGCGATAGAAGCGATGCACCCAGCCGGCATAGTTGCCGGCACCATTGGCGATGATCGCGTCCTCCGGCAGCCGCTCGTTCAGCCAGGCGATGATCCGGCTCATCTGCACGGCTCCGGGGTTCTCGACCGGCTCGATCCAGGCGCGATACGCCGCGTTGGCCTTCTCGGCCTCTCCCGCCCAGGGGATCTCGTTCGGCTGTTGCACGCCTTCGAGCGCGGCAGCGAAGGCGGTCGGGCTGGCGTTGATCGCCAGCGTCGGCCGGTAGAGCCGGCCGCGCTCCTCGGCACCGGGATGGACATGGACCAGCGCCTGCCGCGGCTCGGGGATGGCGATGTGGCCGTAGCTCGCCGACGGCATCTCGCTCATCCGCCCGCCGACGAGGAGGAGGAGGTCGGCCTCCCGCATGCGCGTCGCGAGTGCCGGGCTCGGCCCGATGCCGAGGTCGCCGGCATAGTTGGGATGATCGTGGTCGAAGAGCATCTGGCGCCGGAAGGAGCAGGCGACCGGCAGGGCGAAGCGCTCGGCGAAGCGGCGCACCGACTGCACCGCCGAGGGACTCCAGCGCGAGCCGCCGAGCACGAGGAGCGGCGCCTTCGCCGCCCACAAGAGCTTCTGGAGCTGGGCCATCTGGGTGAGCCCGGGCCAGGTCTCGACCTGCACCCAGGGCGCGGCATCGGCCACCGCCGCGCTCTCGCGGAGCATGTCCTCGGGCAGGCCGAGCACCACCGGGCCGGGGCGGCCGGAGGTCGCCTCGTAGAAGGCGCGGCTGAGATATTCCGGGATGCGGGCGGGATCGTCGATCTCGGCGGTCCATTTGGCGACCTCGCCGAAGAACGCCTTGAAATTCATCTCCTGGAACGCCTCGCGGTCACGCCAGCGGCGCGCCACCTGGCCGAGGAGGAGGATCATCGGCGTCGAATCCTGCCGGCCGACATGCAGGCCGCCCGAGGCGTTGGCCGCCCCGGGGCCGCGCGTCGCCATGACGATGCCGGGCCGGCCGGTGAGCTTGCCCCAGGCCTCGGCAGCCATCGCCGCGCCGCCTTCGTTGCGGCAGACCGTGACCCGAACGGGCGTGTCGTAGAGCGCGTCGAGAAGCGCCAGGTAGCTCTCCCCGGGCACGCAGAACGCCCGCTCGACCCCGTTCGCGACCAGCGCATCGGCGAGGATCCGCCCGCCCGTCCTCAAGGATACCCCGCCGTCCATGCCGCTCTCCGCTCCGATGGCGCAACACATTAGCGCCATCCGGTGCCCCCTCAATGGGAGGCGGACAGCTTCATGAGAAGGATACCGGCAAGGATCAGCCCCCCGGCAGCGAGACGGAGCGGCGTTACCGGCTCGCCGAGAACGGCGATGCCGACGACGAAGGCGCCGAGCGCCCCGATGCCGGTCCAGACCACATAGGCCGTGCCGAGCGGCAGGACGCGCATCGCGAACGCGAGGAGCGCAAAGCTGGCGATCATCGTGGCGACCGTGATCGCGGTGGGGATGGGAAGCGTGAAGCCCGCCGACCGCTTCATGCTGAACGCCCAGACGATCTCGAGGAGACCGGCGAGCAAGAGCGCTAGCCAAGCCATGGAAAACGACTCGCATGATGCCGAGTCGTCCCGGTCGGATAAGGGAAGTGGGAGGCCGTCCTCCTCGACCCTCACTTAGGGCTTCCGTCCTCCGGTTCAAGGTGCAACCGCGGTCGGGAGGCATGATCGGCGGTACAGAGAGTTGCATTCCGGCGCGGCTTGCGCCAAGCGTCATGGCTGAGGCGACGGGGAGAATGCGGCGGTGAGCGTATTCGATCGAGGTCAAGCGTGACGATGGCGACCGCATCGGGCCGGAGCACCCGCAGCCGCCTGTCGCGATCGATGCTGATCTGGATCGCCGTGGTCGTCCTCCTCCTGGTCGGCTTGCCGGTCGCGATCCTCGCCGACCTTCGGGAGCTGTCCCGGAATGCCCTCACCAAGCAGGCCGAGGAATTCAGCCAGATCATCGACAGCGTCCGCAATTTCTACGCGCAGGACGTGGTCGCCAGGGTGATCGCCGCCCATGGCGACGTCCACCCGACGAACAAGTTCCGCGAGATCCAGGGCGGCATCCCGATTCCGGCGACCTTCTCGCTCGAGCTCGGCAAGCTGGTCGGCGAAACCGGCGACGTCGGCTACCGTTTCATCTCCGACTACCCGTTCAAGGGGCGCGATCCGCACCTGCTCGACGCTTTCGAGACCAGGGCGCTGGCCGACCTCCGCGCCGACCCGACCCATCCGATCATCGAGAGCGGCGGCAGCCTCCTCGACCGCACCGTCCGCATCGCCACGCCGATCGTGATGGGCACGGCCTGCGTCTCCTGCCACAACACCCACCCGGACAGCCCCAAGAAGGACTGGAAGGTCGGCGACGTGCGCGGCATCCAGGAGATCACCGTCCGGCAGCCGGTCGAGGCCAATCTGTTCGCCTTCAAGTTCCTGTTCGCCTACCTCCTGTTTGCCGCGATCGCGGCCGCCGCCTTCATCATCTGGCAGACGCGGCAGGCGCGTGCAGTGGCCCGGCTCAACCGCGAGCTCCACCTGACCAACGACTTCCTCGCCACGGTGTCTCTCAAGATCGCCAAGTACCTGTCGCCTCAGATCTACAAGAGCATCTTCAGCGGCGAGAAGGACGCGACCATCACCACCGAGCGGAAGAAGCTGACGATCTTCTTCTCCGACATCGTCGAGTTCACCGCGACCACCGAGCGGCTGCAGCCGGAGGAGCTGACCGGCCTCCTCAACGAGTACCTGACCGAGATGTCGGACGTGGCGCTGCAGCATGGCGGCACCGTCGACAAGTTCATCGGCGACGCGATCCTGGTCTTCTTCGGCGACCCGGAGAGCCGCGGTGTGGTCGAGGACGCCAAGGCCTGCGTGCGCATGGCGGCGGCGATGCAGGAGCGCCTCGCCGAGCTCAGCGAGCGCTGGATGAGCCGCGGCATCGAGAAGCCGTTCCGCGCCCGGATGGGCATCAATACCGGCTATTGCAACGTCGGCAATTTCGGCAGCGCCGACCGCATGGACTACACCATCATCGGCGCCGAGGCGAACCTTGCCGCCCGCCTCCAGCAGGTGGCGAGCCCGGGCCAGGTGGTGATGTCCTACGAGACCTATGCCCTCGTCCAGGACATGGTGATCGCCAAGCGCCTGCCGCCGATCTCCATGAAGGGGATCAGCCGCGAGGTCATGCCCTACCTGGTCGAGGCGATGGTGACCGCCGACGGCAAGGCCTCCGTGATCCGCGAGCAGCAGGCCGGTGTCAGCCTGTTCCTCGATCCGAGCGTGATCGAGGCGCAGGACATCGAGCGGATCAAGGCCATGATCGCCGACGCCGTCGCGCAGGCCGAGGCCCGCGTCGCCGCGCGCGGGCCCGCCCCCGACCCCGCCGCATAGGGTCGCGTTCAGCCTGCCGCGACGGCTTTCTCAAGCCTGGCCCGGTCCGCGACGACGATGACGCCGTAGCCGGTCCGCACCGAACCCTCATCCTGGAGATGGCCCAGGGCCCGCTGGAGCGAAGAGCGGGTCACGCCGAGGAGTCGCGCCAGATCGAACTGCGTCGCCTGCACCTCGCCTTTCGCATCCGCCAGCCGAAGCAGCATACGGGCCAGTCGCGCCTCCGGCGAGAGCGCCAGCAC
>JAEVZM010000235.1 GCA_023392225.1 Pseudomonadota bacterium | reverse complement strand
GATCGGGATTGATCTCGCGACCGCGGCGCACGATGCGGATCGCCTCGAAAGGCTCGGGGATCGCCACCAGCAGCCAGTCCGCCGCGGCAAGGTTCGCCGCCGCCATGACGTCGTCGAGCACGCCGTTGCCCGGGATGACGGGGATGTCGCGCTCCTTGAGCTCGGCCACGATCTTGGGATTGTCCTCGATCACCGCGATCGGCACGTCCCTGGCGATCAGCGACTCGCCGGCGAAGCTGCCGACCCGGCCATAGCCGACCACCACGGCATGGTGCGTGAGGGCCACCGGCGCCAGCGGCTCCGCGACGGGCGCCTCACCCGCCTCGGCGCCGGCCAGCTCGTGCGTGCTCTTCCAGCGGTCGAGGATGACGAACATCACCGGGTTGACGACGATCGAGACGATCGCGCCGGCAAGGATCAGGTCGCGCCCCTCCTCCGGCAGAATGGCAAGGCTGACGCCGAGGCCGGCGAGAATGAACGAGAACTCGCCGACCTGGGCGAGGCTTGCCGAGATGGTGAGCGCCACCCGGCTCGAGTGGCCGAAAGCGACCACGATGAAATAGGAAGCGACCGACTTGCCGACGATGATCACCGCGGCGGTGGCGAGCACGGCGAGTGGCGCCTCGATGAGGATCGCCGGCTCGAAGATCATGCCCACCGAGACGAAGAACAGCACCGCGAAGGCGTCGCGGAACGGCAGGGATTCCTCGGCGGCGCGCTGGCTGAGCGGCGATTCGGAGAGGATCATTCCGGCGAAGAAGGCGCCGAGCGCTAGCGACACGTCGAACAGCGCCGCGGCGCCGAAGGCGATCCCGAGGGCGATGGCGAGCACCGCCAGGCGGAACAGCTCGCGCGAGCCGGTCGGGGCGACGTACTGCATGATCCACGGGATCGCCCGGCGCCCGACGACGAGCATGATCGCGACGAAGGCCGCGACCTTGCCGATGGTGAGGGCGAGCACCATCCAGATGCTCTCCCCCGCCGCCGGCTCCAGCGCCTCGGGATGCTCGGCAAGCGAGGCGGCCGGGGGCTCGACGCCGGCGAGCGCCGGGATCAGCACCAGCGCCAGCACCATGGCGAGGTCCTCGACGACCAGCCAGCCGACCGCGATCCTGCCTTCGTCGCTCTCGACCAGCCGCCGCTCCTGGAGCGAGCGCATCATCACCACGGTGCTGGCGACCGACAGCGCCAGGCCGAAAAGAAGGCTCGCCTCGAGGGTCCAGCCCATCGCCCAGCCGAGCCCCGCGCCCATCAACGTGGCGATCACGATCTGGCCGACGGCGCCGGGCACGGCGATCCGCCGCACCGACAGAAGGTCCTGGATCGAGAAGTGCAGTCCGACGCCGAACATCAGGAGGATCACGCCGATCTCGGCCAGTTCCGCGGCGATCTCGGGATCGGCCGCCACCCCGGGCGTGACCGGGCCGACGAGGACACCCGCGATCAGGTATCCGACCAGGGGCGAGACCCGGATGCGCTGCGCAATCGCGCCCATGATGAACGCGAAGCCGAGGCCGAAGACGAGCGTCGAGATGAGCGGCGTATTGTGCATGGCCCCATTGTTGCAAGCCGAGCAGGCTGCGTCGATGGGCGAAATTCACCGCGCGTCACAAAAGCTGGAAGTCGTCTTGGACTTAGACGGCTTTGTTCCCGTATTGGATAAAGCGACGGACTAGGCGTCTTCGAGGATCTGCACCGTGGGGCGGCCGACGACGCCGGCTTCCGCCATCGCATCGCGCAACACCGCCGAGGCCAGCCATGCGCGCAGCGCGCTCACGGTCTTCGCCGTCAGGATCGTGACGATCTCCTCCGGATCGGCGGTGTCGCGGTGGGCGGTCGCGGCGACGATGCCATATTCCAGTCGGGCGGGCGCCAGCGCTTCGAACACCCGCTTCCAGTGATGGAAGTCCGCAGCCTTCAATCGAACGATGGCGGTCGCCATGGCACCTTCCCCCGGGTGGCAGCCGCCGAGACTACACGATCGGCGGCGTCCCGAAACGGTTGGAGCGCGGGAAGCCGTTCGGCGGCAGGCGGCCGGCCTGGGCCCGCTCGCCGATCCAGTCTTTCAGCTCCGCCATCGAGCGCACGAAGCTCCGGCCGGACGAATCGAGCCAGGTGAGGCCCTCGGCGCCGGCGAAGACGCGGGCATCGGCGACGCCGCCATCCTTGAACTTCTGGAGGCGGACGCCCTTGCCGCGCGACATCTCGGGCACCTGGACCAGCGGGAAGACCAGCATCTTGCGGTTGTCGCCGAGGATGGCGACCATGTCGCCCTCGGCCGAGATGCAGAGGCGCATCTCCTCCGGCGTGTCGACCGACATCACCTGCTTGCACTTGCGGGTATTGGCGAGGACCTCGCTCTCCTGGACGACGAAGCCGCGCCCGTCGGTGGAGGCAACCAGCAGCTTCCGACCGGGAATGTGGACGAAGGCCGCAACCAGATCTTCCGCTGCGTCGAGATCGACCAGGAGGCGCAGCGGCTCGCCATGGCCGCGTCCGCCCGGCAGCTTGTCCCCCTGCAGGGTGAAGAAGCGGCCACCGGTCGAGGCGATCAGGATCTTGTCGGTGGTCTGGGCCGGGAACGCGAACTTGAGCGTGTCGTCGGTCTTGAAGGCGAGCCCCGAGGTGTCGGCGACGTGGCCCTTGAGTGCGCGGATCCAGCCCTTCTCGGAGACGATGACGGTGATCGGCTCACGCTCGATGGTGGCTTCGAGCACCGCCTCGGCGATCTCGGCGGCGGGAGCATCGGCGAAGCTCGTCCGGCGCCGGCCGAGCGCGGTATCGGGGCCGAAGGTCTTGCGGAGCGCACGGATCTGGTCGGCGATCACGTCCCACTGCTGCTCCTCGGAGGCGAGCAGCGCCTCGATGCCCTCGCCTTCCTTGGTGAGCGCGTCATGCTCGGTCCGGATCTCGAACTCCTCGAGCTTGCGGAGGCTCCGGAGGCGCATGTTGAGGATCGCCTCGGCCTGCACCTCGGTCAGCCCGAAGGTCGCCATCAGGACAGGCTTAGGCTCATCCTCGTTGCGGATGATGCGGATCACCTCGTCGATGTTGAGATAGGCGATCAGGTAGCCGCCGAGGACCTCGAGCCGGTGCCGGATCTTCTCGAGGCGGAAGCGCGAGCGCCGCAGCAGCACCTCGCGGCGGTGGCCGAGCCACTCGGTCAGCACCTCGCCGAGGCTCATCACCTTCGGCACGCGCCCCTGCGACAGGACGTTGAGGTTGAGCGACACCTTGGTCTCGAGGTCGCTCGCCCGGAACAGCGACTCCATCATCACCGCGGCCTCGACCGTGCGCGAGCGCGGCTCGATGACGATGCGGATGTCTTCGGCCGACTCGTCGCGGATCTCGGCGACCAGCGGCAGCTTCTTGCCGTCGACCAGCTCGGCGATCGTCGCGATCAGCTTCGACTTCTGGACCTGGTAGGGGATCTCGGTGACCACCACGACATAGGTGCCACGGCCCTGCTCCTCGACCTCCCAGCGGGCGCGCACGCGGAAGCTGCCGCGGCCGGTCTCGTAGGCGGTGATGATGTTCTCGCGCGGCTCGACGATGATGCCGCCGGTCGGCAGGTCCGGCCCCGGCACGTGGCCGACCAGCGTCTCGGTGCGCGCGTTCGGCGACTTGATGAGGTGCAGCGCCGCGTTGCACAGCTCCGCCACGTTGTGCGGCGGGATGTTGGTCGCCATGCCGACCGCAATGCCGGACGAGCCGTTGGCGAGGAGGTTCGGGAAGCCGCCGGGGAGCACCACCGGCTCCTCGTCGCTGCCGTCATAGGTCGGGCGGAAGTCGACTGCATCCTCGTCGAGGCCGTCGAGGAGAAGGCGCGCCACCTCGGTGAGCCGCGCCTCGGTGTAGCGCATGGCGGCCGCGTTATCGCCGTCGACATTGCCGAAATTGCCCTGGCCGTCGACCAGCGGATAGCGCACCGCGAAGTCCTGGGCGAGGCGGACCAGCGCGTCGTAGATCGCCTGGTCGCCATGCGGATGGAAATTGCCCATCACGTCGCCGACGATCTTGGCCGACTTCTTGAACGCCTGGTTCGGGTTGAGGCCGAGGAGCCGCATGCCGTGCAGGATGCGGCGATGCACCGGCTTCAGCCCGTCGCGGACGTCGGGCAGCGCCCGGTTGGTGATCGTCGACAGCGCATAGGCGAGGTAGCGCTCCTCGAGCGCCTCGCGCAGGTTCACCGGCTCGATCGCACCGCCCGACGGCGGAATCACATCTTTTCCCATGGGCCCCGCTTAGCCGGCCGGAGCCGCCACCGCAACGCCGGGCTGATTCGCCGGCCGCGTCAGAATCCCTCGAGCACGATCTTGCCGCGGGCCTTGCCGCTCTCGATGAGAGCATGCGCCCGCTTGAGATTCGCCGCGTTGATGGTGCCAAATGCCTCGCCGAGCGTGGTGCGGAGCGTGCCGTCGTCGACGAGGCGGGCCACCTCGTTGAGGAGCACGCCCTGCTCGGCCATGTCCGCGGTCTGGAACACCGGCCGGGTGTACATCCACTCGCCGTGGATCGAGACGCTCTTGCGGACGAGCGGCTGGACGTCGAAGCCGGTGAGGCCATCGATCAGCCCGAACCGGCCCTGCGGCGCGATCAGCGCCTCGATCTCGGCGATGTGGCTCTGGGTGTTGGTGGTCGAAAAGACGAAGGCCGGTGCGCCGAGGCCGAGCGCCGCCACTTCCGCGGCCAGGGGCTTGGAATGATCGACGACGTGGTGCGCGCCGAGCGCCTCGACCCAGGCGCGGGTCTCGGGCCGCGAGGCGGTCGCGATCACCGTCAACCCGGTCAGCTTCCGTGCGAGCTGGACCGCGATCGAGCCGACGCCGCCGGCCCCGCCGATGATGAGGATGGCAGGCGCCGCGCCCGGCACCGGCCGCCCCTTGACGTCAAGCCGGTCGAACAGCGCCTCCCACGCGGTGATCGCGGTCAAGGGCAGGGCCGCCGCCTCGGCGAAGGAGAGGCTCTCGGGCTTGCGTCCGACGATCCGCTCGTCGACGAGATGTAGCTCGGCGTCGGTTCCCTGCCGGTCGATCGCGCCGGCGTAATAGACGGCGTCGCCCGGCTTGAAGAGGGTCACCTCCGGCCCCGTGGCGACCACCGTGCCGGCGGCGTCCCAGCCGAGCACCTTCCACGTGCCCGGCGCGGGCGCGACGCCGCGGCGGACCTTGGTGTCGACCGGATTGACCGAGACCGCCTTGACCGAGACCAGAAGGTCGCGCCCGGCGGGCACCGGGTCGGGCAGATCGACGTCGACGAGGGAGTCGGCGTCCGAGATCGGCAGGGACTGCTGGTAGGCGACGGCGCGCATGGCTGCGTTCTCCGGGTGATGCTTCCTCGCCCTGCAATTGACACCGCAGGTGCATCCTCGCAAGTATGCACATTCAACGCACATAGTGTCTGAAATGATACCGTGAGATGGCCCGGACGGGACACGCCTGCTACGACGGACCGGGATGCCCGGTGGAGGCCACGCTTGCCGTGATCGGTGGCAAGTGGAAGGGCATCGTGCTGTGGCACCTCCTCCGCGACGGAACGCTCCGCTTCAACGAGATCCGCCGCCGCGTCCCCAACGTCACGCAGCGCATGCTCACCACCCAGCTTCGCGAGCTCGAGGCGAGCGGCATCATTCACCGCGAGGTCTATCGCGAGGTGCCGCCGCGGGTGGAGTACAGCCTCTCGCCCCGCGGCCGCACCCTCGAGCCGGTGATCCGCGCCCTCGCCGCCTGGGGCGAGGCCCATGTCGTCGGCGAGGCCACGCCCGGGGCCTGATCGGGCCCCGGGCGGCGAACCGTCGTCAAACTGTCAGCTTGTTGTCATATGCCCCGGCCCGCGACTTCCCGAATGGGGCGAACGGGCACGGCATGAGCATTCCCGAGATTCTTGGCTACCTGGCGACGGCCTTCAACATCGCCGCCTACTCGATGCGGACGATGATCCCGCTCCGCATCCTCGCCATCATGAGCAACGCCGTCTTCATCGTCTACGGCGCCACCGGCGGCATCTATCCGGTGCTGGTGCTGCACGCGATCCTCTTGCCGCTGAACGCCTATCGCCTCCGCCAGATGATCAAGCTGGTGCGCAGCATCAAGAACGCCCATCTCGGCGACATGCAGACCGAATGGCTGAAGCCGTTCATGGCGCGGCGCAGGCACAAGGCCGGCGACACGCTATTCGCGCGCGGCGAGGTTGCCGACGAGATGTACATCCCGCTCTCGGGCCGGTTCCGGCTCCGCGAATCGGGGATCGAGGTGCCGTTCGGCCAGATGGTCGGCGAGCTCGGCTTCCTCGCTCCGGACAACCATCGCACCCAGACGCTCGAATGCACCGCCGACGGCGACGTGCTGGCGATCAGCTATGACGACCTCCGCCAGCTGTTCTTCCAGAACCCCGAGTTCGGCTTCTATTTCCTCCGCCTCACCACCAGCCGCCTGTTCGACAATCTCGCGCGGCTCCAGGACGAGGTCGCGCGGCGCGAGACGAGCCTCGCAGACGGGACGGAGCATCCGGCGGAGGCTTAGGCTAGGATGCCGCCGTCCGCCCTTCGCCAACAGTCCGGAGCATCGCCATGGCCCTCACCGCCCTCCCCTCGCCCGAGACCCCGCTCGCCGGGCGCTGCCGCTGCGGCCGGACCGAGATCGCGATCACCGCGGCCCCGATCATGACCGCCGCCTGCCACTGCCGCGGCTGCCAGAAGATGAGCGCATCGGCCTTCTCGCTGACCGCCATGGTGGCGCCGACGGCGTTCGTCGTCACCGCCGGCGAGACGGTGCGCGGCGGCGCCAAGACGCCGCAGCTCGACCACCGCTTCTGCCCGGAATGCATGAGCTGGATGTTCACCCGGATCGAGGGGGTCGACCTGTTCCTCAACGTGCGCGCCACGATGCTCGACGATCCGCGCTGGTCGACGCCGTTCATGGAGACGGTGACGGCAGAAAAGCTCTCCTGGGCGCAGACGCCGGCCCGGCACAGCTACGCGAGCTACCCGCCGCCCGAGGACTTCGGGCGGCTGCTCGCCGGTTTCGCCGCAACGCTCTGAGCGCGCCTCACGCGGCGGCATCTCCTGCGACGAACAGGGCGAGTAGCCGCTCGCGTGCTTCCGGCGGGGCGATGCCGCGCGGCTCGTAGACGTGGCGGGCGAGGAAGAAGCCCGTCAGCCGGAACGCCGCAGCGAGCTCCGCCGGCGCCGGACGGCCGCCCGGCGCAGCGATGAGGAACGGCGGCAGCGGCAGCATGCGGTCGCGATAGGGATCGCCGGCCGAGCGGCTGACGGCGCGGCCGCTCTTCGGCGAGACATAGGCGAGATCGTCATTGCTGCCGGTCGCGACGCAGCGCTCGAGATCGAGGCCGAAGCCGAGCTCGTCAAGCACCTTGAGCTCGAACCGGACCAGGAGGCCCGCGGCGAGCAACGGGTCGTCGAGGAGGTCGACCAGCGTCACCAGCGCCGTGTAGAGGCCCGGATGCGGGTCGCGCTCCGGGAGGAGCCGCACCAAGGCGCCGAGCACCTGGAGCCCGTAGAGGCCGGCCGGTGCCTCCATCAGGCGCGCGGCGCGGAAGGTCGAGGCCTCGAGCGTGTAGTTGCCGAGATGCTCGTCGAGGCGGGCGCGCCAGGAGGCGAGCACCGAGTTGCCGGACTGAAGCACCGGGCGCATCGTGCGCGACCGGCCACCGCGGACGAGGCCGAGATGGCGGCCGTGCCGCTCGGTCATCAGCTCGACGATGAGGCTCGTCTCGCCGTGCCGGCGGGTGCCGATGATGATGCCTTCGTCGCTCCAGTCCATGGGCTCATTCTAGCGGAGATTCCGGCGGACCGGACATCGGACGTCGCCGCCCGGCCCCGCTCAGCCCCCGCGCGGAAACTCGATTCCCATCATGCGGTAGCGCTCGGGATCGTCGGCCCAGTTCTCGCGGACCTTGACGAACAGGAAGAGGTGCACCGGCCGCTCGGCGATCTCGGCGATCTCGGTCCGCGCGGCCATGGAGATGGCCTTGATCGCCTGCCCGCCCTTGCCGATGACGATCTTCTTCTGGCTGTCGCGGGTGACGAAGATGGTCTGCTCGATGCGGGCCGAGCCGTCGGGCTGCTCGGTCCACTGGTCGGTCTCGACCGTGGCGTCGTAGGGCAGCTCCTGGTGCAGCCGCTCGAAGATCTTCTCGCGGGTGATCTCGGCCGCGAGTTGGCGGAGCGGCACGTCGCTGACCTCGTCCGCCGGGTAGAGCCACGGACCCGGCGGCACCCGCGCGGCCAGCCAGCCGAGGAAATCGTCGGCGCCGGCGCCGGTTGCCGCCGACAGCATGAAGGTGCGCTCGAACTCGGCTGCCTTGTTGGCCTCGTCGGCGAGCACCAGAAGCGTGTCGCGCTTGACGATATCGACCTTGTTGAGCACCAGGACCTTGGGGTGCCGGACCTCGGCGAGCTTGGCGAGCATCTTGCGCGCATCGTCGTCGATGCCCCGCGCCGCATCGATCATCACCGCGACGATGTCGGCCTCGCGGGCGCCGCCCCAAGCGGTGTCCACCATGGCGCGATCGAGCCGGCGCTTCGGCGCGAAGATGCCGGGCGTGTCGACGAAGATCACCTGCGCGGCGCCAACCATGGCGATGCCGCGGACAAGGGAGCGCGTTGTCTGCACCTTCCGGCTGACGATCGACACCTTGGTACCGACCAGCCGGTTGACCAGCGTCGACTTGCCCGCGTTCGGCGCCCCGATCAGCGCCACGAAACCGCAGCGCGTCGCCTCGTCAGTCATTCTCCACCACCTTCCACACGCCTTCGCGCTCCAGTACCGCCGTCGCCGCCGCCTGCTCGGCGTCGCGTCGCGTCCGTCCCTCGCCCCGCGCCGGGACGAGGTCCCCGGCGGTCACCTCGACATCGAACATCGGCGCATGGTCCGGCCCGTGGCGCCCGACGATCGCATAGGTCGGCGTGCCGATGCCGCGGCCCTGCGTCCATTCCTGCAGCGTCGTCTTGGCGTCGCGCATGCTGCCCTTCCAGGCGCGCATCCGCGGCTCCCAGTTGTCCCGCACGAAGCTGCGGGCTGCCTCCATCCCGGCATCGAGATGGATCGCGCCGATCAGCGCCTCGCAGACGTCGCCGAGGATCGCGGCCCGTGTCCGGCCTCCCGACTGGGCCTCGCCCGGACCGAGCCGGATGGCGGCGCCGACGTCGAGCGCCAGCGCCACCTCGGCGCAGCTCTCGTTGCGAACCAGCGCCGTCAGCCGCCGGGCGAGCTCGCCCTCGTTGGCCTTGGGAAACGCCTCGAGCAGCATCTCGGCGACGACGAGGCCGAGGACACGGTCGCCGAGGAACTCGAGCCGCTGGTAGTTGGGGCGACCCGCCGTCATGGCGCTGGCATGGGTGAGCGCCGCCTCGAGCAGCGAGCGATCGGCGAAGCGATGGCCGAGGCGCGCCTCGAGTGCGTCGAGCGAAGCGCCGCCCGTCCTCATTCGACCGAAGTGAACAACCGGTCCCAGCGGACCGTCCAGGGCCACTTCCAGAACTCCCAGGCGGCGTTGCCGTCGGCGACCGAGAAGAAGATGACCTCGGCCCGGCCGACCAGGTTCTCGAAGGGAACGTAGCCGACCGCGGACAGAACGCGGCTGTCGGTCGAGTTGTCCCGGTTGTCGCCCATCATGAAGTAGTGGCCCTCGGGAACCTCGTAGACCTGGGTGTTGTCCTCCGGTCCATCCGGCTCGCGATCGAGGGTGATGTAGCTGACGCCGTTCGGCAGGGTCTCGCGGTAACGGTCGTACCGGACGCCGTCGTCGTCCGTCCACTGGCCGTCCTTGACCCGCTCGACCGGCTTGCCGTTGATGTAGAGGACGCCGTGGGTGACCTGGATCTGGTCGCCGGGCAGGCCGATGACCCGCTTGATGTAGTCGGTCGAATTGTCGCGGGGCAGCTTGAACACCACCACGTCGCCGCGCTCCGGCTCCGCCGCCCAGATCCGGCCGGAGAACAGATCAGGCCCGAACGGCAGCGAATAGCGGCTGTAGCCATAGGCGTATTTGGAGACGAACAGGTAGTCGCCGATCAGCAGCGTCTCCTTCATCGAGCCGGACGGAATGTTGAACGGCTGGAACAGGAACGTCCGCACGATCAGCGCGAGAAGCAGCGCCTGGATGACGATCTTGACGGTCTCGCCGAGACCGCTGCCCTTCTTCTCGCGGGACTTCTCGCTGCTGGCCACGCTCATCGGCTCGTCTCAGTTGGGGGAAAGATCGGGCGGGCCCCTTGGAACCGCGACCGGTCATACCGGCATTTGGGGGTCGAAGGCAACGCCGTGCGGCGGAAAGCCGGCCGTTTTACGGCATGGCCTCGGGCACGACCTCGATGATCACATAGGCCTGCGCGATCGGGAACTCGTCGGTGATGGTGAGATGGATCACGGCCTTGTGTCCGGCCGGCACCAGCATGCGCAGCCGCGCCGCGGCGCCGCCGGTCAGCGCCATGGTCGGTTTGCCCGAAGGCAGGTTCACCACCCCCATGTCGCGCCAGAAGACGCCCTGGCTCAGGCCCGTGCCGAGCGCCTTGGCGCAGGCCTCCTTGGCGGCGAAGCGGTGGGCATAGGAGGGCGCACGGGCAGCCCGCCGGTCGCTGCGCGCCCGCTCCCCTTCGGTATAGACCCTGTGGGTGAAGCGGTCGCCGAAGCGCTCGATGGAGCGTTCGATCCGCCGGATGTCGCAGAGGTCCGACC
>JAEVZM010000125.1 GCA_023392225.1 Pseudomonadota bacterium | reverse complement strand
CCCTCGCCACCGTGCCGGGCAAGGACGGCGGCCGTCCGACCGGCCTGTCGATGCCGTTCCACGGCCAGCCGGTACAGGGCTTCTCCGGCAACAAGAAGATGGACGACGGCACCTTCTGGTCGCTGTCCGACAACGGCTTCGGCAACAAGATGAACTCGGGCGATGCCGCGCTGATGCTGCACCATCTGGCGATGAACTGGGACGCCGGCACGGTCGAGCGGATGCAGACGATCTTCCTCTCCGATCCCGACGGCAAGGTCTGGTTCCCGATCGTCAACGAGGGTACCAAGGAGCGCTACCTGACCGGCGCCGATTTCGACGTCGAATCGATTCAGCCGGTTGCCGACGGTTTCTGGATCGGCGAGGAGTTCGGCCCGTTCCTGCTCAAGGTCGACACCACCGGCAAGGTCACCGGCGTCTATGACACGCTGGTCGACGGCAAGCCGGTGAAGTCGCCCGATCATCCGACGCTGACCCTCCAGGCCAATCCCGCCGCGCCGGCGCCGGCCTTCAACCTCAAGCGCTCCGGCGGCTTCGAGGGCCTCGCCATGGCCAAGGACGGCTCCAAGCTCTACGGGCTCCTCGAAGGCCCGCTGTTCAACGATGACGGCAGCATGGAGACGGTCGACGGCGCCAAGGTGCTCCGCATCGTCGAGTTCGACGCGACCAACGGCGCCGTCACCGGCCGGAGCTGGATGTACCCGCTGGCCGAGGGCGGCGAGGCGATCGGCGACTTCAACATGATCGACGAGACCACCGCGCTGGTCATCGAGCGCGACAACGGCGCCGGCACGGCCGGCACGGCCTGCGTCGACCCGCAGGCCCCGGCGGCGGACTGCTTCGCCAGCCCGTCCAAGGTGAAGCGCATCTACAAGATCGCGATGACCGAGGAGAACGTCGGCGGCCCGGTCGAGAAGATCGGCTACATCGACCTTCTCAAGATCCAGGACCCCAACGGCGTGAAGCGCCAGGGCGGCGGCGAGGGCTTCTACGACATGCCCTTCGTCACCATCGAGGACGTCGACGTCGTCGACCCGACCCACATCATCGTCGGCAACGACAACAACCTGCCGTTCTCGGCCGGCCGGGCGCTGGACAAGGCGGACGACAACGAGTTCGTCCTCCTCGAGGTCGGCGACTTCCTGAACGCAAAGGCGAAGTAGCTCGCCGTTCGGGCGGATGTATCATTGGGCTCGGGCCGTTCAACAGATCGGCTCGAGTTCCGCCGCGCTCTCCGCAATCTCGTCGCCGAATACCTCGATCATTGCAGAATAGAGCGTGTTGCTGGTCGAGAGATCGACGTCAACCACCCTGCAGGTGACCGGATCCAGTTCAAGCCGGGCCGTGATGTGCGCCGTATCGTCGTAAAGCACGACGCCGTGAAACGGTACATGACGGCTTCGAAGATCGATCTCGAGGGTGAGGTTCGGTGCCTGAAAGACGGCTCTCCTGAGGGACCCGGTCTTCTCGTTCCCCGCGCAAACCGCGTCGCAAAGGGCGTCGATCTCGGATTCGATCCTGGTGGTGGCCCGCAGGAGTGCGGTCACGTCGATCCCCGTGGCCGCGGCTGCCGCGCAGCCGGTCCAAATCAGGGTCGCACACACCGCGATCATTCGTGCCATGGGCTTGCCGAATACAATCAAGGCGAGCAGTATGCCGCAAAGGTCGCGATAGTGGTAGGGACCCTATGGGGCGAAAAGGGTTGGAGCGTCTGTGGTTCGCCACGGGACTGTTTTCACTGTATGCGGCGCTGAACTTCTGGTCGATCACGCAGCAGTGGCATGTCACTCTGCCCCTTGCGATCAAGGTCGACGAGAGCGCTATCAACACCTATGCGGCGTCGATCCTGGCCATCCTGATCGCAGGCACGGCACTGTCGGTATTCGCAGCTGTCGCCATCTCATACGCGCGGCGTCAAAAGGTACCGCACGGGTCACCCCGTGTGCCTGTGTTGGATTGGCTTGAGATCGAGGATAAACGCCCGCTGCGGATCTACCGCGCCGTTGCCGTCACCTTGCTGTTTCTGGTGCCGATTGCCGCGCAGATACATTTCACCGACAAGTTCCTGCATGGAACCGCCCACTGCTGCGGTGCGCAGCCGTACACGGGCTGGGCCCTTCTCGACCCGTCTTCGGTGGTCTATCTCGGGTCACGCACCTGCGACTACGACGGCGTGACGTACTTCGCCTTTGTTGAGGCGGTCTTCCTACTGGCCTTCGCGACCGTCGCTGTCCTGCTCGCGGTAGGCGCGATGTTCGCAATATTCAGGCGGTGATGCTCACAGCGCCTTGACGATGCCCTCGGTCATCTTCTTGGCGTCGCCAAGCAGCATCATCGTGTTGTCGCGGTAGAACAGCGGGTTGTCGATGCCGGCATAGCCCGAGGCGAGCGAGCGCTTGACGAACATCACCGTGCCCGCCTTCCACACCTGGAGCACCGGCATGCCGTAGATCGGCGAGGACGGATCGTCCTCGGCGGCCGGGTTGGTGACGTCGTTGGCGCCGATGACGTAGACGACGTCGGCCTGGGCAAATTCCGAATTGATGTCCTCGAGCTCGAACACCTCGTCATAGGGAACGTTCGCCTCGGCCAGCAGCACGTTCATGTGGCCGGGCATGCGGCCGGCGACCGGGTGGATGGCGTACTTCACCTCGACGCCCTCGGCCTTCAGCTTGTCGCCCATCTCGCGAAGCGCATGCTGGGCCTGGGCGACCGCCATGCCGTAGCCGGGGACGATGATCACCTTGCTGGCGTTCTTGAGGATGAAGGCGGCATCGTCGGCCGAGCCGAGCTTCACCGGCCGCTGCTCGGTGGTGCCGCCGGCCGCGGCGGTCTCGCCGCCGAAGCCGCCGAGGATGACCGAGAGGAAGCTCCGGTTCATCCCCTTGCACATGATGTAGGAGAGGATCGCGCCCGAGGAGCCGACCAGCGCACCGGTGACGATGAGCGCGGTGTTGCCGAGGGTGAAGCCGATGCCCGCCGCCGCCCAGCCCGAATAGGAGTTGAGCATCGAGATCACCACCGGCATGTCGGCGCCGCCGATCGGCACGATGATCAGCACGCCCAGCGCCAGGGCGCAGAGCGTGATCAGCCAGAACACGAAGTGGCTCTCGGTGAGCGTGAAGACAACGATCAGGACGACCAGGAGCAGCCCGAGCCCGGCATTGATCAGGTGCCGGGAGGGCAGGAGGATCGGCGCGCCGGACATCCGCCCGTCGAGCTTGAGGAAGGCGATGACCGAGCCGGTGAAGGTCAGCGCGCCGATGGCGAGGCCGATCGACATCTCGACGAGGCTCGCGCCGTGGATGTGGCCCGGATCGCCGATGCCGAAGGCGGCCGGCGCATACAGCGCGGCGGCGGCGACGAACACCGCAGCGAGGCCGACGAGGGAGTGGAAGGCGGCGACGAGCTGCGGCATCGCCGTCATCGGGATGCGGCGGGCGATCACCGCACCGATGCCGCCGCCGATGGCGATGCCGAGCACGATCAGCAGGAATCCGCCCCAGCCGGGCGCGGCGTAGAGCAGCGTCGTGACCACCGCGACCGCCATGCCGGCGATGCCGAACAGGTTGCCGCGGCGCGAGCTCTCGGGGCTCGACAGGCCGCGCAGCGCGAGGATGAAGAAGACGCCGGAAACGAGGTAGAGCAGGGCAGCGATGTTCGCGCTCACGGTCACTCCTCCAGGGGGGTCGTCGTATCGGCGGGGAAGTCGACGCCGGCAAACTGTCGGTAGACCTGCCGGAGGAGGTCCATCATCGCGGTGTCGCTGGTGCGCACGAGGTACCAGTCGCCCCCGTCGAGCATGGCGAGGGTGAAGGAGGCGACCTTCATCCGGCCCATGCCCTCGGCCTCCATCACGGTCTCGGTCGGGACCAGGAGATAGGGCGTGCCGTCGGCAAGCTCGCGGTGCTCGGCACCGCCGAGATCCATGCCGAAGGAGACGATCGTCACCTGCTCGAGGATCTCGGCCATCTGCTCGGCAAGTGCAGCCTGGAGCTGGTCCAGCGGCACCTTTGCGTCTTCGGCGATGCGCGAGAGGACCGGCGGCGGGATCACGGTCATGATCGCGGCGAAGTCGCCATTCCGCATCGCCGTGTCGAAGGCGTCGATGCGTGTCTCGAGGGCTGCGATCTCGGCTTCGCTGGCGGGGCGCGCGGCGGCCGGGCCAAGGCCGGCGATTAGAATTGCGATGACCGCGAGGAGGCGGCTCACCGCTCCTTCCTCTTGTACATGGCCAGCATGCGCTGGGTGACCATGAAGCCGCCGAAGATGTTCACCGAGGCGAGCACGAGGGCGACGAAGCCGAAGCCGCGCGCCCAGCCCGAGCCGGTGGCGATCGCTGCGGCGCCGGTCACGCCGACGGCGAGCAGCGCGCCGACGACGATCACGGAGGAGATCGCGTTGGTGACCGACATCAGCGGCGTGTGCAGGGCCGGGGTGACCGCCCAGACGACGTAATAGCCGACGAAGATGGCGAGGACGAAGATCGAGAGGCGGAAGATGAACGGATCGATCACGCCGCCGGTCGCCGCAGAGACGCCGTGGCCGATCATCTCGGCCGCCTGGTCGGCGAAGCCCTGGGCCTGGAGCGCCGCGTCGTGTGCGGTCTGCGCCGCCGCGGTTGCCGTGTCGGCCGCCGCCCGAGCGGCATCCGCGGCCTGTTCCGGCGTCGTCGGTTCCATCAAGCGTCTCCCTTCGGAGCAAAGGCGGGGTGAACGACCGCGCCGTCGCGGGTGAGGTTCGTCGCCTTGACCAGCTCGTCGTCCCAGTTGACGGCGAGGGCCTTATTCGCCTTGTCGATCATGGTCTCGACGAAGGCGTAGAGGTTGCGCGCATAGAGCGCCGAGGCGCTGGCAGCGATCCGGCCCGGCACGTTGAGATAGCCGACGATCTTGGCGTTTCCGACCTCGGCCACCTCGCCGGGGACCGCGCCCTCGACATTGCCGCCGCGCTCGACCGCGAGGTCGACCAGCACCGAGCCGGGCTTCATCGAGGCGACCATCTCGGCGGTCACCAGCTTCGGTGCCGGCCGGCCGGGAATGAGCGCCGTGGTGATGACGATGTCCTGCTTCTTGATGTGCTCAGCGACCAGCGCCGCCTGCTTGGCGCGGTACTCGGCCGACATCTCCTTGGCATAGCCGCCGGCGGTCTCGGCCTGCTTGAACTCCTCGTCCTCGACGGCGATGAACTTGGCGCCGAGCGACTCGACCTGCTCCTTGGCGGCGGGGCGCACGTCGGTCGCGGTGACCACCGCGCCGAGGCGCCGGGCGGTGGCGATCGCCTGGAGGCCAGCGACGCCGGCGCCCATCACGAAGACCCGGGCGGCCGGCACGGTGCCCGCGGCGGTCATCATCATCGGCAGGGCGCGGCCGTAATTGGCGGCGGCATCGATCACCGCCTGGTAGCCGGAGAGGTTCGCCTGGCTCGACAGCACGTCCATCACCTGGGCCCGGGTGATGCGCGGCATGAACTCCATGGCGAAGGCGGAGATGCCGGCATCGGCCATCGCCTTCACCGCATCCTCGCGGCCATAGGGGTCCATGGTGGCGACCACCAGGGCGCCGCGCTTGAGGAGCGGCAGCTCGCCGGCCTCTGGGCGACGGACCTTGAGCACGATGTCGGCATCGGCGAGCGCTGCCGCGGCGTCCGGGGCGATGGTTGCGCCCGCCGCCTCATATTCGGCATCGGTGATGCGCGAGCCGGCACCGGCGCCAGCCTCGACGGCGACCGTAGCGCCCAGCGCCGTGAACTTCTTCACGGTCTCGGGCGTCGCGGCGACCCGTGTCTCGGTCCTGTCCGTTTCGGCCGGAATGGCGATCTTCATGGCTCAATCCGCTCGGAGAGGTCGACGGCAGTGGTATCCGGCAGGTTCGGTTGCCGGCCCGGTAAGGTCAGAGCAAGAAGAGGGCCATCAGGATCAGGATGACGACGATCCCCCCAGTGACCCACTTGGACATGCTGAGGAAGCCACGATACATCCTGAGGTGGTCGTTGTAGTCCACCCCGGTCGCCGTGCCGATCTCGATCGCGCCATGCTCGGCCATGCTTGCTTCTCCCGGAAGATTGAGCCCCTGATCCGCCGGGCTTTATAGCAAATGCACCGCGTCGCACAATGCGCCCTCATGTCCGGGACGCCATTTCGACACGGACGCACCGTCCCGTCGCCGCCGAAGCCTTGGCGGCTTCCAGGACGCGCTGGACGCGGACCCCTTCCGCGAAGCCCGGGGAGGCGCTCTCTCCGGCGACGATCGCGTCGAGAAAGGCGCGGACTCCGGCAGACTGCTTGACGTAGGGGTCGAAGGTGGCATCCGGCGCGACCCCGCCGGCGTAGTACGCCGCCGGCACGACGAGGTCGGCGAAACGGGCGTCGCCGGCTCGCGCGCCGCGAAGCGTGACCCCGACTTCGGCACCGAGGAAGCGGTGCGCACCCTCGATGGTGCCCTTGTCGCCGTGGATCTCGACACTCACCAGGCAGTCTCGGTCGGCCATGACGCTCGCCGAGCTGACGTCGACGAGGATCTGGGCGCCGTCCGCCATGGCGAGGGTGATGAAGCACGAATCGCTCACCGGCAGCGGCGCCGGGTCGGCCTCTGCCGACTGGTCGGCGAAGGTGCGGAAGTCGGCGCTCACCGAGACGACGTCCTCGCCGGTCAGCCAGTGCACCATGTCGATCATGTGCGAGCCGAGGTCGCCGGCTGTACCCGAGCCGCGGCGGCCGTCGAAGCGCCACTTGTAGCCCGGGGCGAAGGCGATGTTCTCGAAGAAGGCGAGCCGAGCGCGGAGCACCCGGCCGACATAGCCGGTTTCGATGAGATGCTTGACGTAGCGCCAGTGCGGCTGCCAGCGCCAGGTGAAGAGGACGAGGTTGACGACATCGGCAGCCGACACCGCCTCGGCCATTGCGACCGCCTCGGGAAGCGAGTTGGCGAGCGGCTTCTCGCACATGACGTGGAGGCCGGCCGCGGCGGCCGTCTCCGCCATCGCCGGGTGGAGGTCGTCGGGCACCACGATGATCACGGCGTCGAGGCCGCCGGCGGCGATCATCTCGCGCCAGTCGGCGAAGACCCGGGCGCCGCCGAGCATGCCGGCGATCGCCTCGGCGCGCGGGCCGTTCCGGCCGCAGACGGCCACCACCTCGGCCGCCGGGTGGCTGAGAAGACTAGGCACGTACATCTGCTCGACCCAGCCGCTGGTGCCGATCAGCCCGACGCGCACCTTCCCCATGGCATCCCCCTCCCCGTTTCTCATCGCCGCTCGTTCTGCTCGGTCACGACAGCGCTTCCAGCGCCCGGCCGCCGACCGTCCTGATCCGGCCCATGATCGTGCGAATCTCGGCGATCAGCGCATCGCGGGCACCGGCGTCGCCGCCCTCCGTCCAGCGGCCGAGCACCTTGGCCTTCTCGTAGAACTGCCAGAGCAGCGAATGGTACTCGACCACGGCGCGCGCCGCGCATTCCGGCAGGAGGCCGATGCGGCCCTGGTTCGCCTTGAAGAACTCCCAAGGGAAGCAGTTGCCGGAGATGAACAGGAGGTCCTGCTCGGGCGTGCGATGGATGCGCTCCTCGGGCTCGACATTCTGCAGGCCGACACGGATCTCGGCCGCGAGCCCGATGCGGAGGTCGCGCCGCTCGCTGTGCCGGTCCGACCAGCGGACGAAGACGTCGAACACCCCGGTGAGCAGTGCGCCGGCCGCAGCGCCGCTCAGCAGTCCGATGATGAAGGTCGTCGCGTCCAAGGTCGTCGCCCCCGAGCCCGTCCGGATCAGGTGCCGGCGGCCAGCGCCGACGTTCCATCCTGCGGTGCTGTCGCCAGGGCGGCGACCGGCACCGCGCGGAAGTCCTTGCCGGCGGCGAGGGCCTTGAGGTCGAAGCGCGCATAGTTCATGCCGCCGCTGTCGCGGAGGAAGAACAGCCGGCGATCGAGGTCGGAGAGGCTCGTCCACGACGTGGATTCGGTGGGCACCGTGTCCGTGTCATGGCCCTGGACCTGGAGGTGGCCGCTGCCCTCGTCGGGCGGGTCGACGGTGATGCCGCGGGGCCGGTCGAAGTTGTTCATCACATGCGCGACCATCTCAACCGCCCGGTCCGGATCCGCCTGCTTCTCGGCGAACTTGGCATAGAAGGCGGCGCGGACGAAGCGGTCGACCGAGGTGTCGGTTCCGGGGAGGCCCGCCTTGGCGATGCCGGAGCCGGGCTGGACGGCATGGTAGCTGCCGAACGTCGACCGCGAATGATCGACATTGTTGAGGAAGGTGTAGTTGTCGAGATTGGTGAGGTGCCAGGAGAACTGCGGCGCATTGGTCATCACCCCCACCGGGTTTTCATAGACCGTGCGCACGCCGCGGTGGAACTCGATGACGAGGCTGGCGCCGCCGGCGTCATGGACCGAATAGTGGAATGGCATCTCGAGGCCGCCGAGGATCGGCACCGGCAGCAGCACCACCGGCTGGGTCTCGAGCGCCGCCTTCACCTCCGCCACGCTCGAGAACCTGCCGAGCACCCACGCACCGAGATCGGTGGCCGAGAGCGCGGCCTCTGTTGCCGGAACCGCCGCCTGCGGGCCGGAAGCCTGCGGATAGGACTGGACGCTGAAGGTGAGCCCGGCGTCGTTGAGGCCTTCGATCACCTTGAGGTCGGCCGGGCCTGGCGCTGCGCCGGGGGCGGGTGGCGCCGCCGGCATGGTGACCGAGACGAAGGCATGGCGGGTTTGCCACGACAGGGTTGGATGGCCGGGAACCTCGGAGGCGAGATCGAGCCCGGCGGGGAAGAACGCCATGACGTAGGGGAGATCGATGCTGAGCTCGAGGGTGCGGCCGAGATAGGCGCGATCCCGCGTGTCGCGATAAAGGAGAGACGTGCACATGCCGTGATTTCCGATTGAAGCTGAACGAGAAGGGCGAGGGGCGGCAACGGCGAGTGTTCTGTGGCGAACGCCGTATCGTCAAGCGCCGTGCGGGTCGTCGTCGCGCCACGTTGTTCTGCATCATATCCCAAATGGGATGTGGCCTCGGTCGGGGCGCCTCCCTACCTTCCCTGGAGCAGCGGATAAGCGAGGCAGGAGCATGTACTACAGCAAGGGCAACTACGAGGCCTTCGCTCGGCCCCGCAAGCCGGCCGGCGTCGACCGCAAGGCGGCATGGCTGGTCGGCAGCGGCCTCGCCTCGCTCGCCGCGGCGGCGTTTCTCATCCGCGACGGCCACATGGCCGGCGACCGGATCACCATCCTCGAGGCGGCGAAGATCGGGGGCGGCGCCCTCGACGGCGCTGGCAATGCCGAGACCGGCTGGCTGATCCGCGGCGGACGCGAGATGGAGGACCATTTCGAGTGCCTGTGGGACCTCTACCGTTCGATCCCCTCGCTCGAGATCGAGGGCGCCTCGGTGCTCGACGAGTTCTACTGGCTCAACAAGGACGATCCGAACTTCTCGCTCCAGCGGGCCACGATCGGGCGCGGCCGGGATGCTGGCACCGGCAAGGACCTGACGCTGTCGCGCAAGGCCCAGAAGCAGATCATGAAGCTGGTTCTCGCCGTGCCGGAGGACCTCTACGACAAGCGGATCAACGAGGTCTTCGGCGAGGAGTTCTTCGCCTCGAACTTCTGGCTGTTCTGGCGCACCATGTTCGCCTTCGAGGAGTGGCACAGCGCGCTGGAGATGAAGCTCTACCTGCAGCGCTTCATCCATCACATCCATGGCCTTCCCGATTTCAGCACCCTCAAGTTCACCAAGTACAACCAGTACGAATCGCTGGTCATGCCACTGGTCGCCTGGCTCCGCCGGCAGGGCGTGAAGATCCAGTTCGACACGCGGGTGATGAATGTGCGCTTCGATATCGGCGCGGAGGCCAAGGTGGCGCGCCGCATCGACTGGATTCGCGAGGGCCAGGAGGGCGGCGTCGACCTGACCGAGGACGACCTCGTCTTCGTCACCAACGGCTCGCTGGTCGAGAACTCGGACTGGGGCGACCACAAGACCCCGGCGAAGTTCGACCCGGCGGTGCGCGACGGCGGCAGCTGGCACCTGTGGCGCAATATCGCCGCCCAGGACCCGTCCTTCGGCAATCCCGACAAGTTCTGCACCCACACCGACGAGTCGCAGTGGGAATCGGCGACGATCACCACCCTCGACACCCGCATCCCCGCCTATATCGAGAAGATCGCCAAGCGGCCGACCCGCTCCGGCAAGGTGGTCACCGGCGGCATCGTCAGCGTGCGGGATTCGGCGTGGCTGCTGAGCTGGACGGTCAACCGGCAACCGCATTTCAAGGCGCAACCCGACGACCAGACCGTGGTCTGGTTCTATGCGCTCTTCACCGACCGGCCGGGCGACTACGTCAAGAAGCCGATGCGCGACTGCACGGGCGAGGAGATCACCCGCGAGTGGCTCTGGCACCTCGGCGTGCCGGAGGACGAGATCGACGAGATGGCAGCCACCGGCGCCATCACCCGGCCGTGCATGATGCCGTTCGTCACCGCGTTCTTCCTGCCCCGCAACGGTACCGACCGGCCGAAAGTGGTGCCGGAAGGGGTCAAGAACTTCGCCTTCATCGGCCAGTTCGCCGAATCGAGCCGCGACTGCATCTTCACCACCGAATACTCGGTGCGCACCGGCATGGAGGCGGTCTACCAGCTGCTCGACGTCGAGCGCGGCGTGCCGGAGGTGTTCGGCTCGATCTACGACGTGCGCGAGCTGATCAAGGCGACCTCCTACCTTCGCGACCGCAAGAAGCTGCCGATTCCCGCTTTCGCCAAGCGATATGTCGAAAGAACCATGCTCGGCCGACTGATGGAGGAATACGGGCTCATCTGAGGCCGCGGCCGGCACCAGTCCACCCCCCCCTTACCGGAGAATGATCATGCGCTCTGTCGCCACGGTTCTTGCCGCCCTTTGCCTGACGACGGCCTCGGCCCTCGCCGCGCCGGATCTCACCGCCTACGAGGGCAAGTATCCTTCCGATGCGGTGGACGGGGTGACGTTCCTCGCCAACCCGACGGTTGTCGCGGGCGTCGAGGCGACGCTTGCCGAAGAGGCGCTCCGCGACACGGTGCTCAGCGAGGAGACGGTGCAGTCGCCGATCACCGTGAAGGACGGCGTCGTCCGCGCCGATGACTGCGAGCCGCATAACTGCGGCGACCACAACTGGTCGATCCTGGTCGAGGCCAAGTCCGGGGCGACCGACATCTGCTACCACGATGCGGCGTCGATGGGAGCGGACGAGTCGCGCTGGTACCTCGCCTCGGGCGACACCGAGATGCGACCGGGCACCTGCTTCGAGTGAGGCGATTCGGCGCTTGAAAGGCCGCGGGGGCGTCGCTATAACCCCGCCTTCCGAGCCGCCCGGCTGATCAACGGGCATGCCGTGGCGGTTCCGAAAGCTGTCAACACACGATCTGGCCGGCGTGGCGGTTCACCGCTCCCGGCCGCACGGAGAGCAAAATGCCCAAGATGAAGACCAAGAGCGGCGCCAAGAAGCGCTTCAAGGTGACCGCGACCGGCAAGGTGCTGTACGCCCAGCGCGGCAAGCGCCACGGCATGATCAAGCGCACCAACAAGCAGATCCGCAACCTCCGCGGCACGCGGGTGATGTTCAAGTCGGATGGCGACAACGTCATCAAGTACTTCCTGCCCAATTCCGGGCGCTGAACAGAACCGCTAGAACCACAGGAGTTTTGCCATGTCCCGCGTGAAGCGCGGTGTAACCGCCCATGCCCGCCACAAGAAGGTCCTGGCCCGCGCCAAGGGCTTCTATGGCCGTCGCAAGAATACCATCCGGGCCGCCAAGGCCGCCGTCGACAAGGCGGCGCAGTATTCGTACCGCGACCGGAAGAACAACAAGCGTAACTTCCGGGCGCTGTGGATCCAGCGTATCAACGCTGCGGCCCGCACCCACGGCCTGACCTATGGTCGATTTATCGACGGCCTCGGCAAGGCCGGGGTCGAAGTCGATCGGAAGGTGCTGGCCGACCTCGCCGTCCATGAGCCGGCTGCCTTCCAGGCGCTCGTCGCAAAGGCCCAGAGCGCGCTCCAGTAGGACGCGCGCCCTCCTTCGGGCCTTCCGGCGAACGCCGCCTCCGAAGGACGGCGTGCTCGCGGGATAGACTATTGTGCAGGGCCTGAAAGCGGAGCTGCTCCGCGGTCTCTGGTACGTGGCGATGCCGGGCGGCAAGCTCCGCCCCGGCACGACCACGTCCGTCGCCATGCTGGGCGAGCCGGTGCTGATCGGCCGCGGTCGCGACGGCAAGGTGTTCGCGATCCGCGACATCTGCCCCCATCGCGGCATCCCGCTCCGCTACGGCAAGTTCGACGGCGAGACCGTCGAATGCGCCTATCACGGCTGGCGCTTCGGCAAGGACGGTGGCTGCGTGGCGATCCCGTCGCTGCGCGAGGGCCAGCAGGCGGACCTTTCCAAGATCCGGACCCGCGCCTATCCCTGCGTCGAGCGCCAGGGGCTGATCTGGATCTATTTCGCGAGGGACGAGGAGAAGCCCTCGGGCAGCGAGGCCGAGCCGCCGCGGCTGCCGGTCTTCGCCGACGATGTCGGCCCGACGCTCGCCATCCAGATGCACTTCGCCTGCTCGGCCGACCATGCCGCCTTCGGACTCATGGACCCGACCCACGCCGCCTACGTCCATACGTCCTGGTGGTTCAAGAAGCAGGCGCGGAAGCTCCGGCCGAAGGAGAAGGCCTTCGAGCCCGCCGACCTCGGCTGGAAGATGGTGCGGCACGCGCTGCCGCCGCAGAACCTCGTCTACAAGCTCCTCGGCAAGGACGTCTCGACCGAGATCACCTACCGCCTGCCGGGCCTCCGCATCGAGGAGGTGCGGGGCGACCGGCATGCCGTTGTCGGGCTGACCGCGATCACGCCGATCACCGACGAGGCGACCGAGGTCCACCAGATGTTCTGGACGACGCCGGGCTGGGTCAAGCCGCTCAAGCCGCTCGCCCACCACCTGATGCGCGTCTTCCTCGACCAGGACCGCGTCGTGGTCATCCGCCAGCGCGAGGGGCTGATGACCGCACCGAAAGTGATGCTGATCAACGATGCCGATACCCAGGCGCGGTGGTGGATGCATGTGAAGGACGAGTGGGCCAACGCCCAGAAGGAAGGCCGCCCGTTCCACAACCCGCTGAAGCCCCGCACGCTGCGCTGGATGAGCTGAGGATTTTCCGAAGATGACCACCACCGTCACCGATATCGCCGTGCTCGAGACCGAGCTCACGGCCCGGATCGCGGCAGCGGGCGACGAGGCGGCGCTGGAGGCGGAGCGCGTCGCCGCCCTCGGCAAGAAGGGCAGCGTCTCGGAGCTGCTCAAGGGCCTCGGCGGCATGAGCCCGGACGAGCGGAAGGTCATGGGCCCGGCGCTCAACGGCCTCCGCGACCGGATCGCCGCCGCCATCGCCGAGCGGCGGACGGTCCTGAAGGACGCCGAGCTTGCCCGCCGCCTCGAGGCGGAGCGGGTCGACGTGACGCTGCCGGTACGCCCGGCGCCGCTCGAGACCGGCCGCATCCACCCGGTGAGCCAGGTGATCGACGAGATCACCGCGATCTTCGCCGACCTCGGGTTCAAGGTCGCCGAGGGGCCGGACATCGAGACCGACTACTACAACTTCACCGCCCTCAACTTCCCCGAAGGCCATCCGGCGCGGGAGATGCACGACACGTTCTTCTTCAACCGCAAGCCGGACGGCGAGCGGATGCTCCTCCGTACCCACACCTCGCCGGTGCAGATCCGCACCATGGAGGCCGAAAAGCCGCCGATTCGCGTCGTCATCCCGGGGCGAACCTACCGGATGGACTCGGACCAGACCCACACGCCGATGTTCCATCAGGTCGAGGGGCTGGTGATCGACGAGGAGTCGACCGTCGGCACCATGCGCTGGGTGCTCGAGGAGTTCTGCAAGGCGTTCTTCGAGGTCGACCGGGTGCAGAGGCGCTTCCGGCCCTCGTTCTTCCCGTTCACCGAGCCGTCGATGGAGGTCGACATCCGCTGCAAGCGCGTCGGCAACGAGGTGCGCTTCGGCGAGGGCGACGACTGGCTGGAGATCCTCGGCTGCGGCATGGTCCATCCCAACGTCATCCGCTCCGGCGGGCTCGATCCCGACCGCTACCAAGGCTTCGCCTGGGGCATGGGGATCGACCGCATCGCCATGCTCAAGTACGGCATGCCCGACCTCCGCGCCTTCTTCGACGCCGACGTGCGCTGGCTGAACCACTACGGCTTCCGGCCGCTCGACATGCCGACGCTGGTCGGCGGCGTGTCGTCGTGAGCGGTACGCCCGACATCGCCTGGACCGCGCTCGTGCCGTTCGCGGCGGGGCAGCCGGTGGCGCTCGAGATCCGGCGCTTCGTCTTCACCATCCGCGGCGACGGACGGATCACCGCGCTCGGCGACGAGACGGTCGGCATCCACATGCATGTGCCGCCGCAGCTCGGCATCGACGAAGTCTCGCTCGACCTGACGCTCGCCTATCGGGGTGCCGAGGCCGGCAACGGCCTCACCCTCGACCGGACCCGCAAGGGCACGACCAAGCGGATCGCCCATGACGACGTGCGGATGTCGCCGCTCGCCGGCGGCAAGGTCCGGGTCGAGCGCGCCGCGACCGGGCCGGAGGACGGCGCCATGGCTTTCACCATCGGCCGCACGCCGGCCGGCCTCGTCATCGGCGACATCGGCGGCTTCGGCCAGCTCGACGGCGCCACGCTCACGCTCAAGGCGGCGTAACCAAGGACACCCGCGGGACCACGGCTCCCGGAGAAAGCGACGGACCATCATGAAGTTCACCCTGTCCTGGCTCAAGGAACATCTCGACACCATCGCCACCGCCGATGGCATCGCCGACCGGCTGACGATGATCGGCCTCGAGGTCGAATCGGTCGAGGACCCGTCCAAGGTCTACGCGCCGTTCCGGATCGCCCGCGTCGTCTCCGCCGAGCAGCACCCCAATGCCGACCGGCTCCGGGTCTGTATGGTCGACTACGGCGCCGGCACCCCGGTCCAGGTGGTGTGCGGCGCGCCGAACGCGCGGGCCGGCATGACCGGCGTCTTCGCGCCGGCCGGCACCTACATCCCCGGCACCGGGGTCCAGCTCGAGAAGGGCGTGATCCGCGGCGTCGAATCGAACGGCATGCTCCTGTCCGAGCGCGAGCTCGGCCTCTCCGACGCCCATGACGGCATCGTCGACCTCCCCGGCGACGCGCCGCTCGGCGAGCCCTATGCCGACTGGGCCGGGCTGACCGACCCGCTGGTCGATGTCGCCGTCACCGCCAATCGCGGCGATGCGCTGAGCGTCGCCGGCATCGCCCGGGACCTTGCCGCCGCCGGCGAGGGCCGGTTGATCGACCGGCCGGTCGAGCCGGTGCCGGGCGACGGACCGTGCCCGGTGAACGTGACGCTCGATTTCGGCGACACGCCCGCGCTCTGTCCCGCCTTCGGACTCCGGCTGGTGCGGGGCGTCACCAACGGCCCCTCGCCGGAATGGATGCAGCGCCGGCTCCGCTCGATCGGCCTCCGGCCGATCAACGCGCTGGTCGACATCACCAACTTCCTCACCCACGACCGCGGCCGGCCGCTGCACGTCTTCGATGCCGCCAAGGTGAAGGGTGACCTCGTCGTCCGCCGCGCCCGTGACGGCGAGACCATCGTCGCCCTCGACGGCAAGACCTATACGCTCGACCCGGAGGTCTGCGTCATCGCCGACGGGAACGGCGTCGAATCCATCGCCGGGATTATGGGCGGCGAGGCCTCCGGCTGCGACGAGACCACCACGGACGTCCTGATCGAATCGGCGTTGTGGGAGCCGCTCAACATCGCTGCGACCGGCCGGAAGCTCGGTGTCCATTCGGACGCGCGCCACCGCTTCGAGCGCGGCGTCGATCCCGCCTTCATGCTGCCCGGTCTCGAGCTCGCGACCCGGCTGGTGCTCGACCTCTGCGGCGGTACGCCATCGGAGATCGTGGTCGCCGGCGAGGTGCCCGAGCCGCGGATGGTGGTCGACTTCCCCGTGTCGGAGATCAAGCGTCTTGCCGGCATCGACCCCTCGGTGAGCGAGGTGACGGCGATCCTCGAGGCGCTCGGCTTCGCCTGCAAGCCGCACCGGCTCGAAGGCACCATCACCGCGTCGGTGCCGACCTGGCGCCCGGACGTGACGATGAAGGCCGACCTCGTCGAGGAGGCGGTGCGGATCATCGGTGTCGACCGCGTGCCGGTGACGCCGCTTACCCGCGCGCCGGGCGTGCTCAAGCCGGTGCTGACCCCGATCCAGCTTCGCACCCGCCGCGCCAAGCGGGCGCTGGCGGCGCGCGGCATGGTCGAGGCGGTGACCTGGTCGTTCATCCCGCACGCCGCGGCCGAGGCCTTCGGCGGTGGCCAGCCGGAGCTCGTGCTCGCCAACCCGATCGCCGCCGACATGAGCGACATGCGGCCGAGCCTCCTGCCCGGCCTGCTCGCCGCCGCCCAGCGCAACGCCGACCGTGGCACCGACGATCTCGCCATGTTCGAAGTCGGCCAGATCTATCGTGGCGACCGGCCGGACGACCAGAAGGTCGCGGCCACCGGCATCCGCCGCGGTACCGCGGGCGTCGCCGGCGGCGGCCGGCACTGGGCCGGCAAGGCGGCTCCGGTCGGCGTGTTCGACGCCAAGGCCGATGCCCTCGCCACCCTCGACGCGCTCGGCCTGTCGCCGGACAAGGTGCAGGTGGTGGCCGAGGCGCCGGCCTGGTTCCATCCCGGCCGCTCCGGCACGATCCGGCAGGGGCCGAAGACGGTTCTCGGCTGGTTCGGCGAGCTGCACCCGAAGGTGCTCGAGGGGCTCGACGTTGCCGGGCCGCTCTGCGGCTTCGAGCTGATCCTCGACGCGATTCCGCTGCCGAAGGTCAAGGCGACCAAGACCAAGACGCCGCTGGAGCTGTCCGACCTACAGCCGGTCCGGCGGGACTTTGCCTTCGTCCTCGACCGCGACATCGAGGCGGCGAAGGTGATCCGCGCCGCCGAAGGGGCCGACAAGAAGCTGATCGCCGGCGCCACCGTGTTCGACCTGTTCGAGAGCGATGCGCTCGGGGCGGGCAAGAAGTCCCTCGCCATCCAGGTGACGCTGCAGCCGAAGGGCAAGACGCTCACCGACGAGGAGATCGACGAGATCGGCCGGAAGGTGGTGGCCGAGGTCGGCAAGGCGACGGGCGGGACCCTCCGCGGGTAGCGCCGTCCGCCTTCAGTGCGTCTCGAGCGGGTCGGAGCCGTTGAGCCGGTCGGCCAGCGTCTCGAGCCGCTCGGCGACCTGGTCGAGCGTCTCGGCGAGATCGGCCTCGCGGGCATCGTTCGCCTTGGTCGCGGCTGACCGGGCCTTCTCGAGCTCCGCCACCTCGGCTTCGAGGGCGCCGATGCGGTGCTCCGATTCGGAATAGCGGTCGGCGAGGGTGATCGCGGCCATCACGGTCAGGCGCTGGTCGCCGATCTCGCCGAACTGGCTGCGCAGCAGCTCGATCGTGTCGCTGAGCTGCTCGCCGAGCGACTCGAGATGCTCCTCCTGCCCGTCGTCGCAGGCCATGCGGTAGGTCTTGCCGCTGATCGTGACGTTGACCTGTCCCATGTCGCCCTCCTCGGTCAGGCCGCGCCGTTGCGGGCCAGCACTTCGCGGATCGATTCCATCGCCGTGACGAGGCGGCGCGAGACCTCGCGGTTGGCGTCCTCAAGCCGGCCGGAGCGCTCCTCGGCGGCGTCGAGCGACTGGGCCAGCTGCGAGCGGTCGGTGCCGAGGCGCTGCACCTCGTTCTCGAGCCCGGACACCTGATGCTGATGCTCGAGGGTGCTCTCGACCGCGCTCTCCACCCGCGCCAGTGCCGACTGCAACCGGGCGAGCGCCTGACCAATCGCTGCGTTCGTCGCCATCCCCGACCTCGAATGTTGAAGCCGTCGCCTGTCGCCGGCCTGCCGGCGCTCCCGTCTTCCCGGGCTCCGTTCAGGAAAACACGATACCCGGCAAAGCCCTGGGCCGGGTAGCTCATGTTGCTGCCCAAGGATTGCGACATTGATGGGGCGCCGCCACGGTCCGGCCGCACATTGACTAGCGCCCATCACCTGCTATGTGTCCCACCGCCTCACCGAGCCCGCTTTCGGGCGGATCGGGCCGGCTCCGCAGTTTCGCGGCTCACGCGGATCCTCCTCGGGCACCG
>JAEVZM010000111.1 GCA_023392225.1 Pseudomonadota bacterium | reverse complement strand
CCTCCAGGGCGAGCGGGTCACCGGGCTCGATCTCGCCGTCCTTCTGCAGCCGGTCGATGATCGTGAGCAGGCGCTCAGGATAGTCGGGCGTGAACGTCCAGTAGTGCCCGCCGATCGCGGTCTCGCCCGTCTCCAGCCCCCGGTCCTTTGGCGTGAGATGGTAGAGCAGCGTGAACAGCACGTCGCTGCTCACCCAGGGATCGTCGTACCAGAACGTGTGCGAGAAGCTCGAGAGGCCGTACATGTTCTCGGGCCGCACCCGCAGCAGCTCGAGGCCGTACTCGTCGGTCGCCTCTAGGAGGAACGCGGTCGCCTCCGGCGTCAGCTCGCGGATGTCGGGACGTCCGGCCCGCGACGCGTTGTTGATGAAGGCCGAGAGCCGCAGCGCGCTGTCCCGCATGTTGACCGCCACGGTCGTCCGCGCCGCGCGCCGGGCGTAGTCCTTCATGTCGGCGACGAAGCTGCGGAAATCGGCATCCGGGGCGGCATGGTAGACTTCACCGAGGCGCGGGTCCTTGGCGCCGGGCTCGGCCGCGTCGCGACCGACGATGGCGAGCCCCTCGCTGCCGACCGTGCCGCCGGCGCTGTAGGTGAAGCCGTCGATCTTCTCTGCCGACGTATGCTCGCCGATAAGCTCGATGAGCCGCGCGAGATCGGGCGCCGACTGCTCGGCCGTCACCATGTCGCGGGAATAGAGCAGGAAGTTCTCCGCCGTCGGCCAGGCGAAGAGGAGGACCACGGAATTGCGGCCGGAGAAGTGCTGGAGCTGGGCGGCCTGCCCCGCGGCCCGTTCGAGCGTGGTGTTGGCACCGTGGACGTAGATGATCACGTCCTTGTCGCGGCTCGCCTGCACCGCCTTGTCGAGCTCGGCGAACCAGGCGGTCGCCTCCTCCGACAGCGGCGCATCCGGCGCGATCGTCGCCTGTTCGTCGACGGTGTCGAGATGCAGGTAGGGCCGGGTGTCGTCGGACTGCCCGGTCGACCACTCGATGATGCGGTCGAGCGGCGTCGCGTCTTCACCGATGCGGATGGTCAGGACGCCCGCATGGAGGGCCTCGCCCGGCACGCGCCCGTAGTCGCGATCCTCCCGCGTACCCCGCGCCTCGCGGTTGGTGGCGTAGAACAGCGGGATGCGCTGGTCGGCGATCTCGTCGAAAACCGGGCTCACCCGCTCGTCGAGGAACACCGCCGGCGGCGGCATCAGCCGCATCGGCGGATGGTGGAACGAGATCGCCACGACGGCACCACCGGCGAGGACGATCAGGACGAGAATGATCAGGAGGATGCGACGCATCAGGGGTGCCTCGCACCGCGCGTGGGCATCGTCGATCCGGGGGCGAGCAGCATCACCGGCTCCATTCAGGGCGCATCGATGGTCTCGCCGATGCGGCGCGCCAGATACGCGTAAAAGGGATTGGAGGTATTGCGGAGCAGCGAGTCGAGCCCGACGATCAGGGCGCCGGTCTCGCCGCGCGCGGCGATGTCGCCGAGGCTGACACCGAACGCATCCGGCGGCTGCGGCGCCGCGCCGTAGAGGCTGTCCCACGGCGGGAACGGCATCGCGATATGCGACAGCGAGAACACGTCCCGGGGATAGTCGACGCCGAGCGGGGTCACGGTCTCCCCGGTGCCGTCGGCGGCGACCCGGCGCTCGACCACGGCGGCCTCCCCCGGCGCGGCGTTGCCGACGATGCTGGTGGCGTAGCTGCGCGGCGCCGGCGGCAGCAGCGTCTCGACGGCGCGCTTGGCCCGCTGGCGGAGCAACACCCCGAGCTTCGCCGCCCGGTTGACGTCGAACAGCACGAGGTCGCTGCCATTGTCGGGCAGGTGGGCATAGAGCGCGGTCACCACCGCCGAGGTGCTGACCGTGAAGTCGATCGCGGACTGGAAGGTCAGCACCGGCGGCATCTCCGCCATCCGGCCATCCCGCACGGCGGCATCTATCTCGCCCTGGAGGGCCGCCACCAGCCGCCAGGATTCGCGGCCGGCATTGACCGGGAACGAGTTGTACTTGAAGGGATTGTACTCGGGCAGAATGCTCAGCCACGCCGCCTTGACGAAGGGCGGGAAGATCGCCGGCCAGCCGGCCAGCCCGGCGAAGCGGGCAAAGCGGGTCACCCCGATCATCGGCGACAGGAGGACGAGCTGATCCGGCCTGTGCAGAGCCGGGTCGGCGAGCGCATCGAGCGCATATTTCACCGCCAGTGCGCCGCCGTTGGAATAGCCGACGACGTGGAGCGGCACGTCGGCTCCGGCCCGCGCCACGGCGGCGCGGACGGCAAGGCGCGTCGCCGCCATCCACTCCTCCCAGGTCGCCTCGGTGAGCCCCGCCGGCACCGTGCCGTGCCCCGGCATCCGCACCAGCACGGCCACGTAGCCGCGGTCGCGATAGAGCTCGGCGAGGTGGCGGAGGCTGTAGGGCGCGTCCGTGAGGCCGTGCAGGAACACCGCGGCGCCCTTCGGCGCGCCCTCCGGCTCGAGCAGGTAGGAGCGGTTGAAGTCCTGCGTGAAGTTCCCCGGATAGACCGGGGCATCGGCGAAGTAGCGATCGTGCACGACACGGTCGCGGGGCGGCAGCTTCAGGGTCACGTTGTCGTGGACCGACTGGAAGACCCGGTCCTCGGCGGCGAGGTAGCCGGACCAGTCCGCGGCGTCCATCTCGGCGACGGTCATCTCCTCGGGGACGAAGGTGTGCCAGAGCGCGAGATCTGGGCCACGAAGCGAATCGAGCGCCCGCACGACGAACACGGTCGCGACCACGGCAAGGACGACGATGCCGAGAATAACGGCCAGCTTGCGCAGTCGTCGCAGCACGGAAAAGCTCCCCTTCATTCCATCGCTCACGGATCGGCGCCGAGCATGAGCCATGCTCGACGCCGATTTGCCAGTTAATTTCGTGTCAGGGGATGGCGGTCAGGATCGCCGATGGTTCACCGATCGAGACCGAGGGCGCGATCGACTGCGCCGGACCCTGCCCCCTGGTCGATGAAGTCGTCGAAGGTGGTGTCGCTGACACGGATGATGTGGTCTGAGATGAACGCCGCCCCCTCGCGCGCGCCCTGGTCGCGGTGCTTGACCGCGCACTCCCATTCGAGCACCGCCCAGCTGTCGTAGCCGTGGACCGAAAGCTGGGTGAAGATCGCTCCGAAATCGATGTCGCCATCGCCGAGCGAACGGAACCGCCCCGCCCGGTCCGGCCAGTCGGCGAAGCCGGAATAGACACCCTGCTTCGGGGTCGAGCGCAGCTCGGCGTCCTTGACGTGAAACGCCTTGATGCGCTCGTGGTAGACGTCGATGAACCCGACATAGTCGAGGTTCTGCAGGCGGAAGTGCGAGGGATCGTAGTTGATGCAGCAGCGCGGGTGCCCATCGACCTTGTCGAGGAAGCGCTCGAACGTGGTGCCGTCGAACAGGTCCTCGCCGGGATGGAGCTCGAAGCAGAGGTCGACGCCGAGCTCGTCATGAAGGTCGAGGATCGGCCGCCAGCGGCGGGCGAGCTCGGCGAAGGCGGTCTCGACCAGCCCTGCCGGGCGCGGCGGCCAGGGATAGAGGAACGGCCAGGCGAGCGCCCCGGGGAACGTGACATGGGCGTCGAGCCCGAGATTGCGGCTGGCGCGCGCGGCAAGCTTCACCTGCTCCACCGCCCAGGCCTGCCGCTTCTTCGGGTCGCCCCGCACTGCGGGCGCCGCGAACGCGTCGAGCGCATCGTCGAAGACCGGATTGACCGCCACCAGCTGGCCCTGGAGATGGGGGGCGAGCTCGGTGATCTCGACGCCGTGCTCCGCCGCCTGCCCCTTCAGCTCGTCGCAATAGGTCTTGCTCTCCGCGGCCCTGGCGAGGTCGATGAGGCGTGCGTCCCAGGCGGCGATCTGCACGCCCTTGTAGCCGAGCGACGAAGCCCAGCCGCAGATCGCACCGAAGCTGTCGAATGGCGGCTCGTCGCCGACGAACTGCGCGAGATAGATGGCCGGTCCCTTGATGGTCTTCATGATGGCGCTCCCCGTATCGTTGCGGCCGGGTCTTCCGCCCGTCCTGCGGGCAAGGCTAGCACGGGTGCGGGTCCCGCAAACAAGAGGGGCGCGGCTCGCGCCGCGCCCCTTCGCCGGAGCCGGGACTGACGGCGCGGACTACATGGCAAGCTTGCCGAGCGGGATGAACAGCGTCTCGCCGGAGTGATCGTCGACACCATCATTGTCGGTGATGACGAAGGCGTTGCCGTCGGCATCGATCGCGAAGCTCTCGACCTTGTCGAGGACGAAGCCGTGCGTGGCCGAGAGGTCGGGGATGAGATCGCGGAGCTCGGTCTTGGCGAGCACCGGGATCTCCTTGTCGTCGAGCGCCGCCGGGGTGACGTCGGCAAGTGGCACGAAGGTCAGCTTCTTGACCTTGGCGTCGCGGCCGATCTGGTTGTCGCGCTCGATGAAGACGAGGCCGTCGCCGGTGGCGGTGACCTCGGACAGACCGATCCAGCCCTTGCCGACCGGGTCGAGCGGATAGTGCACGACGCCCCAGCTCTTGTCGGCCGTAAGGTAGGCGAGAATCTTCACCTCGCCCTTGGGATCGTCCTTCCACTCGCGCTGCACGGCGACCCACACGGTCTCGTCGGCACCCGCGCCGGTGACCGTCACGCCCTCCAAGCCGAAGCGGGTCGCGACCGCCTGCAGCGACTGCGGCAGGGCGACCTCCTCGACGATTGCGCCCTCGTCGTCGACGCGGAGCAGCATCGACTGGGTCGGGCTCTCCTCGCGCTCGGGATTGCCCTCGGAAGCGAGCCAGAAGCCGCCGCCAGAAGCGAGCGCGATACCCTCGAGGTCGAGCAGCTCCGCCGGCGCGCCGTCCCGGGTCACGGTCGTAGCGGCAGTGATCACCGCCGGCGTCCTGGTGGCATCCACGGTGAGGATGCGTCCTTCCCGCGACGCCGAGTCGGTGACGACGTAGAGCTTGCCCGGCACGGTCGCGTCGGCGACGGCACCCGAGATCGCCGACCACGGGATCGGCAGGCCGCTGGCATCGTTGGCCGAGACCAGCGTCGGGTAGGAGGCCGGCGCGTCGCTCCGCTCATAGATGGTCACCACCGAGCCGATCAGGCCGTCGGCGCGAAGGTCGGTCTCGCTCGCGGTCACGAACAGGTTTCGCTCCGGGATGGCGAGCAGGCCTTCCGGGCCGATGCCGCCCGGCAGGGCCTGGAGGAAGGTCGGGGCCTTGCCGGCACCCTCGTCCTTGTAGACGCCGACCAGCGAGCCGCGCTCGGAGGCGATGAAGATCAGGCGGTCATCGCCGAAGGTGGCGACTTCGGCGCCCTCGGGCTCGTTGCCCTTCTTGTTACGGTGCTCGGGATAGTGGCCGAGGCTGACGACGATATGCTCCCAGTCGGCGCCGCTCTCGTATTCGACGGTGCCGTCCTTCCTGAAGATGGTGAAGCCGCGGCTGCCACCCTTGTAATCGCCCTCGTTGGCGGTGACGAAGCGGTCCTCGTCAATCCACTGCACGGTGTCGGGCTCGCGGGCGACGCCCTTCATCTCGCCGGTGAGGGAGATGAGCTTGTCCTTGACGGTGTCGATGCCGGTGAGGTCGACCGTGCCGGCGCTGTAGTTGGCCACCACCTTGCCGCTGGCGAGGTCGACGACGGCGATGTGGTTGTTCTCCTGGAGGCTGACCACCGCCTGGTTCGCCGCGTTGATGTCGACGAACTCGGGCTCGGGATCCTCCGGCGCGACCGCGGCGAGCCCGGTGAGGTCGACCACGACCTTGCCGGCACAGTCGGGCGTGCCGTCGGTGAGCGGGAAGATGGTGAGATTGCCGGCGGGCATCTGGGGGATCTCGCCGTCGTTGAGCTCCTCGTCGCGCTCGTTCTCGATCACCACGGCGACGAACTTGCCGTCGGCGCTCCTGGCGACCGAGTCCGGCTGGCCGCCGAGATCGCAGCGCGCGGTGACGGTCTTGCCGGCGAGGTCGACCACGGCGAGGTGGCCCGAGGGATTGGCATAGGACTCGGAGGTGACGACGCCGACCAGCGCATTGCCGCCGGCGACCACGACCGAGGTCGGCTCGCCGCCGAGCGCGACCACGCCGGCCGGGCTCGGGGCAGCGGGATCGGTGATGTCGACGAGACCGACGCGCTCGCCGGGGCTGTCGGTATAGACCAGCATCATCCCGTCCGCCGTCACCGCGACGATCTCGGCGACGGTCTCGACCGCCGGATCGGCACCCGCCGGCAGGTTGTCCACGACGTTGAACGTGGCGATGCGGTTGAACATCTCGGCCTCGGCCGGCGCGCCGGCGGCGAAGGCGATGAGCGCGGCGCCGGCGGTGGCACCGGTGCGGAGCATGGTCATGGAGCGGACCTCTGTTGCGGACGGAAACAGAGCGCCGGATACGGGCGGGGGGTGACCGCGGGATTACGCCCGGATGACAGTTCGGTGACGGGCATCGCCCCGCTATCGGACCGCGGCGTCGTTGCGGTCGCAATTTCCGGCGGGATCGCTATATGGAAGCGGTCATTTCGCCTGGAAGGCCCACTGAAATGGATGCAGTTGTCAAAAAGCCGGCCGTCACCACGGAGCCCGGGGAGGGCACGCCGCGACGCCCCACCCGCGAGGAGGCCGAGCAGGCGGTCAGGACGCTGATCGCCTGGGCCGGCGACGACCCCGGCCGCGACGGCCTGCGCGACACGCCGAAGCGCGTCGCCAAGGTGTTCGAGGAATTCTACGCTGGCTACCGCGAATCCGCGACCGAAGTGCTCGGACGGACCTTCGAGGACCTCGGCGACTACGACGACCTCGTCGTCCTCCGCGACATCCCGTTCACCTCGCATTGCGAGCACCACATGGTGCCGATCCTCGGCCGGGCCCACGTCGCCTATTACCCGGGCGAGAAGGTGGTGGGATTGTCGAAGCTCGCGCGGGTGATCGACATCTACTCAAAACGCCTCCAGACCCAGGAGCGCCTGACCAGCCAGGTGGTCACGGCGATCGACGAGGCGCTCAAGCCGCGCGGCATCGCCATCCTGGTCGAGGCCGAGCACCTGTGCATGACGCTCCGTGGCGCCCACAAGCATGGCGCCTCGACCATCACCACCCAGTTCACCGGGGTGTTCCGCGACGACCCGGCCGAGCAGCAGCGCTTCCTGACGCTGGTCGGCCGGTCGCGCTGACACCCGATTCGACGGGGAGCTCCCTCCCCGCCGCCGATCGTCCAAGGCAGGGCCATGTCATCCGCCTGCACCCGCTTCGCCCCGCGCGGCAACCATGACGCCATCGAGCTCGGCACCGGTTTCGCGCCGAAGTTCGATTCCGACGGGCTGATCACCGCCGTCGCCACCGACGCCGGCACCGGCGAGGTGCTGATGGTGGCGCACATGAACGAGGAGGCGCTGGCCCGCACCATCGCCACGGGCTCGGCCTGGTTTTTCAGCCGCTCGCGCCAGCGGCTGTGGATGAAGGGCGAGGAAAGCGGCAACACGCTCGCCGTCCGCGAGATGCGCGTCGACTGCGACCAGGACGTGATTCTGCTCCGGGTCGAGATGGCGGGCGACGCCGTCGCCTGCCACCAGGGCTATCGCTCCTGCTTCTACCGCACGGTGCCGCTCGGCGCCGAGCCGACGCCGGACCTCGCGCTCGACTTCGACGCGGCGATGCCGCGCGTGCCCCGGACCAAGACCTGAGGCGGAAGCCGGGATTCAGGCGGTGGCGATGTAGCTCCTGAGCTCGTCGGCCTCGAACTCGACCTGCTCGATCCGGGCCTTGACCACGTCGCCGATCGAGACGATGCCGACGATGGCGCCGTCCTCGACCACGGGCAGGTGGCGGAACCGCCGCCGGGTCATGCGCGCCATGACCGTGTTGATCATCTCCCACTCACGGCAGGTGACGACCTCGCGGGTCATGATCGAGGCCACGGGATCGCCGAGAACCTCCAACCCGTTGAAGCCGATCGCCTTGACGATGTCGCGCTCCGACACAATGCCGATCAGCCGGTTGCGCTCGGTCACCACCAGGGCGCCGATACGGCGGCTCGCCAGCTCGGTCGCCACGGCCGAGATGGTCTTCTCCGGAGACGTGGTGGCCACGTCTCGTCCCTTTGACGCGAGAATCTGGGCAACGATCATCGGGTGCCTCCCTGATCAAGGGCGCCCGGACATCGATGGAAGTGTCGCCCGATCCGGTCGCCCGCCGCATTCCCCATGCCTTGATGTGGAGGATGGGGCGTATCGTCGCAGTTGACAAGCTGCGACGCAGCAAATCGTCGGGGAAAAACTCAGCGCCCGGGGCGGCGCACCGGATCGAAGATCGGGAAGAACAGCAGCCCCGCGACGAAGCCGCCGATATGGGCCTCCCAGGCGATCGCGCCCGTAGAGATGCTGCCGCCTCCGAACAGGCCGAACAGAAGGTTGGTCACCAGCCACGCACCGAGAAAGGTCAGCACCCGTCGGTCGCGAAGGGCCATGGCGAGCGGTGGGGCGGGACGGCGGTAGGCGGCCGCGCCGGTGCCGAGCGCACCGATGTACGGGCCCGCCCCCATGAAGGCGAAACGCGCCGCTGCCGCCATGTGGGCGGAGATCGCCGCCGAAGCGCCGACCAGCGGGACCATGCTCGACGGATAGAGCCCGAAATGAAGGGCTGAGCCGGCGATCGCCCCGATCGCCGAGAAGCCGAGGAAGCGCCACGTCCCGAAGCGCCACGCGACGGCACCGCCGAAGGCGGCGAGCCAGAGCGTGTTGAAGATCAGGTGCGACCAGTCGCCGTGCAGCAGCGCATAGCTGAGGAAGGTCCAGAGCCGCGCCCCACTGCCCCCTGGCAACGCCATCGCGGCGGCAGCATCGGCCACCCGCGCCGGAATGAAGGCGAAGGTCAGCAGGAATTCCACCGCCGCGGCGTCGGAGAGGACGTAGTCGCGGAGAACCTGGATGCCGAACAGCACAGCGATGACGGCGACCAGCACCGGCGGCAGGTTGAACACCCGCTGCCGGCCGGCGGCAGGGGCAAAGCGCGGATCGACGTTCATGGCACCCGGAAGATTGGTTGCTCCTCGGGCTTTATAAAGGGGTAAGGACAAAAAGCTATCGCGGTGCACCGTCCCGCTTTGGCACACATCGGCTGGCCCGCGCTGTGCTAGCTTTTCCTCCGGGGGCGGGACCAGGCGTAAGACCTGTACCGTTCCAGGAGGCCCGGACCGGGGTGTGGTCCGGCTCCCGAATGCAGGGACGGCAAGGTCAAATGAGACACGCGACGTCGCGCGAGCTTTTCGCGTACTGGAACCGTATTCGCGGCAGCGAACCCGCACCGCGACGAACCGACATCGAGCCCGGCGACATCCGCCGCGTGCTGCCGGACACCTTCATTCTGGAGGTGATCGCGGCTGGGAACCATCGCGTGCGCCTCGCCGGCACACGGATGTGCTCGCTCTATGGGCGGGAGATAAAGGGCGGCAACTTCCTCGACCTTTGGTCGGACGAAGACCGCCACACCGTGTCCAGCGCCGCCGAGCGGGTGGCGGAGGACGCCACGGGCATCGTGATCGAGACCGACCTCGTGTCGGCGCGCGACCGGACGGTCTCCTGCGAGTTCCTGCTGCTGCCCCTCCGCCACGGCGTCGCGGCGCACGACAGGATCCTGGGCAGTTGCGCGGTTCATCGCCGTCCCTACTGGTTCGGCACCGACCCGATCGTGCGGCAGCAGGTGACGCGTATTCAGCTCATCGAGCCGAGCCGGCATCCGGCGGCGCTCGGCCCCGATGGCAACCGCTTCGTAACCCTGCCGCCAAGCTTTCTGCTCGCTGGCGGCCGGCGACACGGCCACCTCTACGTCGTCGACGGGGGCAAGAGTTAACCGGCGCCGGGC
>JAEVZM010000103.1 GCA_023392225.1 Pseudomonadota bacterium | reverse complement strand
GGCCGGCCGCAGGCGAGGTGACGGAGAGGTCCTGCGAGACGTCGGCACCGGCGGCGGCGATCGCGCGCTTCGCCGCGCCGCCGTCGTCGAGCCAGCCGATATGGACGTGCCGCATCCGCCCCAGCCGGACGATCTCCTCCGGATCGGGGCGGTAGTCGGCGCAGGCGCCGAGGTCCTCGTGGCCGATGATGCGCTCGCTGCCGGGACCGAAGGTGATGTCCGTGGTGCCGGTGCGGGCGTCGGGCCGGACGCGGACATGCCCGGTCTCTACGCCATTGTCGCGGAGCGCGGCGATCACCCGCCGCCCGTCGGCGTCGTCGCCGACCGCGCCGAAATACGCCGTGCCCCAGCCCAGCCGGGCGAGGTGGACGGCGCCATTGACTGCATTGCCGCCGACCGTGGCGCGCGCCAGGGGCAGGTAGCGATCGATGCAGTTGTCCCCGATCGTTGCGGCGACGAGGGCTGCCATCAATAAGCGATCCGGCGATAGTAGCGGCGGGTGGTCAGCGGGTGGTTCCGCTTCGCGGAGAGGTGGGCGCTGACCCGCTCGAGCATGGTGGCGGCGACGATCGGCGAGATCAGGGCTCGGGTCTCGTTCGAGATGCCGGGCAGCTCCATGGTCGCGGTATCGAACACGGTGAGACGGTCGGTCTTGTCACGAGCGAAGGCCTCGACCCGGTCGGCCAGCGGGCGATAGGCATCCTCGCCCTTCAGGAGGATGACGCTGACGCCCGGCTCGACCAGCTCGAGCGTGCCGTGGAAGAAGTCCGAGGCATGCACCGGGCGGGTCCGGATCCACTGCATCTCCTCGAGGATGCACATGCCGTAATAGAACGCCTGCGGCCACATCGCGCCGGCGCCGGTGATGATGTGCCAGGGCGTGTCCTTGATCTCTTCGGCGAAGGCCTCCGCCTTCTGGTCGAAGGCGCGCTTCACGGCGAGCAGGGCCTCCGGCAGGCGGGCCGAATCCTCGACGAACGGGGAATAGCCGGTGAAGCCGTCGCGCTGGCGCATGATCGAGAGCGCGAGGAACAGCGACTGGAGATAGAAGGATTCGGTCGAGGTCTCGTCGTCGGCCGCGTTGACGAAGACGTGGTCGCCGCCCTTGCCGAGCGGTGTGTCGGCATTGCCGACGAGCGCGATCACCTTGGCGCCGCGGGCCTGGCAGTATTCCATCGCGGCGATACTCTCCTTGGTCGTCCCCGACAGCGAGGGGATGACGACGATCGAGCCCTTGCCGAGATGGCGCGAGCCGCCGAGCACCAGCTCCGCCGAGAGGGGGGCGTGGACCGGGAAGCGCGACTGGGCACCCAGCAGATGGGCTGCGGGCTGCATCAGGATGGCGGCGCCGCCGGTGCCGAGCAGGAAGATGTTGTTCGCCCCCTCGTTGAGCAGCACGGAGACTGCGGCATCGATCGGCTCGGCGAGACGCGCGGCACCGGTCTGGACGCGGAGGAAGTGATCGTAGAATTCACTCATGACGGACGGTTCTCCCTTTGTTGGTCCCGACCTATGGGGGAACCTGCCGAACCGTCAAGCCCGGGCATTGACCATGCCCGGCTGGCCGTTCAGTCTCTGCGGCTTGTGGTGGACGACCACGGACGGAGACGTTGATGGGTGCCAACCGCTGGCGTCGCTTCGCGGACTGGGACAACCGGCCGCTCCGGCTCGACCGTTTCGCGGTCGAGGATGCCGAGAGCGGTTTCGCCGCGTTCCGGAGCCCCCACGATCCGAAGCCGGCGATCGAGATCGTCGACGGCCGGGTGGTCTCGCTCGACGGGGTCGCCGAAGCCGACTTCAACATGATTGACATCTTCGTCGCGCGCTACCACATCGATCCCGCGATGGCGCCGGAGGCGATGGCGATGCCGTCGTCGGAGATCGCGCGGATGCTGGTCGACATGACCGTGCCGCGCACCACGCTGACCAGGCTCGCCCACGGCATGACACCGGCCAAGCTCGCCGAGGTGGTGGCCGAGCTGAACGCGATGGAGATCGCGTTCGCCTATTCGAAGATGCGGGCGCGCAAGACCCCGGGCAACCAGGGGCACGTCACCAACGCCAAGGACGACCCGCTTCAGCTCGCGGCGGATGCGGCGATCGCCGTCGGCCTCGGCTTCGACGAGATAGAGACGACGATGCGCGTCTCGCGGAACGCCTGGTCGAACGCGGTGGCCTGCTGCGTCGGCGCCTCCGTCGGCCGGGCGGGGACGCTGTTCCAGTGCGCCAGCGAGGAGGCGGAGGAGCTGAAGATCGGCATGGCCGGCTTCACCTCCTATGCCGAGACCGTGTCGGTCTATGGCACCGAGCACGCGTTCATGGATGGCGACGATACGCCGTGGTCGAAGGCGTTCCTCGCCACGGCCTATGCCTCGCGCGGCATCAAGATGCGCTGCACCTCGGGCGCCGGCTCGGAGCTGCTGATGGGCTTCCACGAGTCGAAGTCGCTGCTCTACCTCGAGGTGCGCTGTCTCTGTCTCCAGCGTGCGATGGGCGTGCAGGGCACCCAGAACGGCGGCATCGATGGCGCCCCGGTGACGGCGACCGTGCCCGGGGGCGTGCGCGAGCTGATGGCCGAGAACCTCATCGCCGTCTGGCTCGACCTCGAATGCGCCTCGGGCAACGACGCGCGCTCGACCGAGTCCGAGATCCGCGTCGGGGCGAAGATCCTGCCCTACCTCATCGGCGGCTCGGACCTCATCTGCTCTGGCTTCGGCTCGATCCTCAAGTACGACAACTCGTTCAACCCCTCGCTCTTCAACGGCGAGGAGCTCGAGGACTATCTCGTCCTCCAGCGCGACTTCGAGGCCGATGGCGGGCTGACACCGATCGGCGAGGAGCGGGCGCTCGACCTCCGCGTCCGGGCGGTCGACGCCATCGCGGCCGTGTTCGAGGAGCTCGGCCTTGCCGAGCCGACGCGCGACATGAAGGAGAGCGTCGTCGTCGCCTCGGGTTCCGACGAGACGCGGAGCTACACGGCGGGGCAGGCGGCGCGCATCTCGGAGGCGATCCAGGCGAAGCGCATCGACGTGCTCGACGTGATCCGCGCGCTTCATGCCCGCGGCTTCCGCGAGGAGGCGGAGAACCTCCTCTACGTCGTCAAGCTCCGCATCTCCGGCGACTATCTCCAGACCTCCGCCGTGGTGCGGAACGGTCGTGTGGTCTCGGCCGTGAACGACCCGAACGACTACCAGGGACCGGGCACCGGCTACCGCGTCTCCGAAGCCCGCCGGCAGGAGATCAGCGCCATCCGCGACGTGCTCGACCGTGAGACGGTGCTGGCGCAGGAGGCCGAGTATGCCCGCCACGTCACCGGCGGCATCGCGCTCCGCGGCATGGGCGAGGCCCGGGTCGGCACTGACTCGCGCGAGGTGGTGATCGGCGTCTCGCCGGCCTTCGGGGTGAAGCTCTTCCGGACGCTCTCCGGCATCTCGATCGACGACCTTCTCAAGGCGCTGGTCGCCGGCGTCACGGAAGGGGGAGGGGTGCCGCGCATCGTGCGACTCCGGCACACGGCCGACACCTCGTTTCTCGGCCTGTCGGCGGCGCGGCTCTCCGGCTCCAAGGTCGGCATCGGCATCCAGGCCAAGGGCACGGCCGTGATCCATCATGCCGAGCGCCTGCCGCACAATAATCTCGAGCTGTTCTCCAACGCGCCGATCACCACGCTCGACCACTATCGTGCGCTCGGCTTCAACGCCGCGCGCCATGCTCAGGGAGAGCTGCCCGCGCCGGTGGTGGTGCCGCAGCATGGCGAGGCGATGGGCTCGCGCTTCCACGCCCGGGTCGCGCTGATCTACGCGATCGAGACCTCGCTCACCGAGGACGGCGCGGCGCCCGAGGAAATCGCGGCGAGCTTCGCGGAGGCTGCGGAATGACCCACAAGCTTGGCGTCGCCGACTATCCGCTGGCCGAGAAGCGGCCGGAGCTGGTCAAGGGCCGCGGCGGCAAGCCGCTCGAGGCGATCACGCTCGACGGCGTCGTCTCGGGGGACGTGACGCTCGACGACCTCCGGATCACGCCGGAAGCGCTCCGCCAGCAGGCCGAGATCGCCCGGGCCGCGGGACGCGCGACGCTTGCCGCCAATTTCGAGCGCGCCTCGGAGCTGTGCGAGGTGCCGCAGGATTTCATCATGGCAGTGTACGAGCTGCTCCGGCCCGGCCGGGCGAAGGACAAGGCACCGCTGCTCGCGGCGGCGCGGACGCTCCGCGAGACCTACGGGGCGGAGCGGATGGCGGCCTTCGTCGAGGAGGCGGCGACGGTCTACGAGCGCCGCGGGCTCTATACCTACAGGTTCTGAGGGGTCATGAGCTGGAAGACCGACTACCGCTCGATCTACTATCTCGGCGCGCCCGAGCCGCCGGACCTCGATCTCGCGCCGGCCGAGACGGCGCTGCTCGTCATCGACGTCCAGAACACCTATCGCAAGCGCCCCGACCGGGCGACGCTCTCGCCCGAGGAGCAGCACCGCTACGACCTTTGGACGCCGTTCTACGAGCGGCTCGAGACGACGCTGATCCCGACCGCCGCCGACCTGCTCGCCCGCTTCCGCAAGGCTGGGCTGGATTGCCTCCACGCCCGCATCGCCAGCCACACGCGGGCAGGGCGGGAGCGCTCGCTGAGCCACCGGAAGCCCGGCTGGAACGACCTCCTCCTCCCCAAGGACGACTGGGAATCCCAGATCGTGCCGGAGCTGGCGCCGGTGGGCGACGAGATCGTCGTCACCAAGATGACCGACAGTGCGCTGACCGGCTCGAACCTCCGGCTGCTCCTCACCAACATGGGCATCCGCAACGTCGTCTGCTGCGGCGTCTTCACCGACCAGTGCGTGTCCTCGACGGTGCGCAGCCTCGCCGACGAGAGCTTCAACGTCGTGGTGGTCGAGGACGGCTGCGCGGCTGGTTCGGAAGAGCTCCACCACAAGGAGCTCGAGATCCTCAACATGATCTACTGCCAGGTGATGTCGGCGGCCGAGCTCAAGGCGATGATGGGCCTCTGAGGACGACCCAGCGGCCGCCCTGGCGGAACGCTGCATTTCGCTTGTCTGCAATCGCTGATTGGATGACTATCGCCTGGTGCCCACCGCATGGTGTCGAGGCGTTGATGAGCGTTGCCCGCGACGAGACGACGCCAGCGGACGGTGGCTTCAGGCGCTACCGGGGAGCGGCGAGCGACGCCCTCCCGCGCTACAGCGTGGCGGACAGCATTACCCCACTCCGCTCCGTCGGCTTCGGCGCGCCGACGACGCTCAAGGCGACGTTCTGGCACGCCATGATCGCGGAGACGCCCCAGGCCGGCGATCCGGCCTTCGTCAGCATCGCCTACAATACCGGCGGTGGGCGGGTGTGGCGGAACCGTGAGACGACGCCGACCGGACGCGGCGAGATCGCGATGCAGCCCTTCGAGGGCGCGAGCTGGCGCTTCGAGTGGCCGGTGAGTTTCGTTCATCTCTACCTGCCCTTCAGCGTCATCGAGGTCGTCTGCGCGGGGCTGTTCGACCGCCCGCTCGCCCATGACGACCTTCGGATGGCGTCCGGCATCGGCGACGATCCGCTTTGCGCGACGGTGGATTCGATCCGCCGCCGGCTGGCGGTCACCGAGCCAACCAACCTCCTCCTCGACAGCTGGGCCCTGATCCTCGCCGACAGCCTGATGCGGCGCCTGTCCAGCCACGGCGCGCGGGCCGCCGGGCGCCGTCTCGGCAGGATGCCGGAACGGAGGGTCGCCGATGTCGTCGATCTGATCGAGGCGCACATCGATCAGGACTTGAGGCTCGAGAGCCTCGCGAGTGCTGCCGCGATGAGCACCTACCATTTCGCCCGCCGGTTCGCGAGACCGTGGGCATGAGCCCCCATGCCTACGTGCTCGCCCGAAGAGTGTGCCGCGCAGCGGAGATGCTTCGCCGCACGGACGCCGGACTTGCCCACGTGGCGGCTGCCTGCGGCTTCGCGAACCAGGCGCATTTCACCACCGCCTTCCGCCGCCGGACCGGGATCACGCCGGGAGAGTACCGGCGCCAGCGGGCGATGTGAGCGGGCGCGTCTTGCGAACATAGCAAGATTTCGAAATACGGCCGGTTGGCTGGCGTCGTAACCCTCTTCTTGCGCTGATGATGCGGCGAGAGGTGAGGATGGTCGAGCCGGTTCCAGTCTGTCAGGGACGTCTCGGACCCCTCGCGCCCTCGCGGGTGCGCTTGAGCGTCAGGCCCCCGGAGTGCTGGAGGTGAGGGGGCGCGCGCCCCGGCGTGCCGCGTCGGTCGTCGCGCTCCTCCTGCTCGCAGCGCTCGCCTATCTCCTCTTCTGGCCGGTGCCGATCGCGCCGGTGTCTTGGGCGGCGCCCGAGCCGCCGGGCTTCACCGGCCCGTTCGCCGCCAACACGCGCCTCGCCGGCCTCAACATGATCCCGCTCGGCGACGACTTCGGGCCGGAGCACATCGCGCTCGGTCCGGACGGCAAGCTCTACGCAGCGATGACATCGGGCTCGATCCTCAGGATGGAGCCCGACGGGACGGACATCGCGCTCTTCGCCAACACCCAAGGGCGGGTCCTCGGCTTCGATTTCGACGGCGACGGGCGGATGATCGCCGCCGACGCGATGCTCGGGCTGCTCGCCATCGACGCCGACGGGAGCGTGCACCTGCTGGCCGACGCGGTGGGCCCCGGCGACCCGGTCGTCTACGCCAATTCGGTGGTCGTCGCGCCGGACGGAACCGTCTACTTCACCGACGCCTCGACGCGCTTCGCGCCGGCCGCCTGGGGTGGCACGCTCGCCGCGAGCCTCCTCGACATCATCGAGCAGGCGGCCACGGGGCGGGTGCTTGCCTTCGACCCGGCGGATGGCACGGTCAGGGTCGTGGCGCGCGGCTTTTCCTTCGCCAACGGCATCGCGCTCTCGGCCGACGGCAAGAGCCTGTTCGTGG
>JAEVZM010000616.1 GCA_023392225.1 Pseudomonadota bacterium | reverse complement strand
TCGGCCAACTGACCCGCCGTCAGCGAAGGACCGGCGCCTCGTAGAACGGCACCCGCTCGACCCGCGGCGACCAGCGGCCCTCGGCCATCAGGACGCGGACATGGGCGGCGATGTCCTCGAGGGTCGTGAACCACACCCCGCCCTTTTCCAGCATGTGCTCGACGAGCGTCCGGATCGCCGCCGCCTGGGCCGGGCGGCCGCTGACCGCCGGGTGCCAGACCGGCACGAACAGGCCGCCCTCATCCCACAGCGCATCGAACTCGGCGCGGTAGACCTCGACCGCGCGGGCCGGCGGCGAGATCGTCATCAGGTAGTCGAAGGCCCGGCTCGAGACATACTGGTTGTAGTCGTCGACGGAGGCCGGCGGCGGCAGCTCGACGAGGCTCCCCGTCTTTCCCTCGAGGAGGATCGGCACGTCGTCGGCGAACAGCGAGGAATCGTAGGCGAAGCCGGCCTCGATCAGGAGGTCGAAGCTGTGCCGCGAGAGACCATAGTAAGGCGCTCGGTAGCCGACCGGCGCGCGGCCGGTCAGGGACCTGATCCGCTCGACGCCGGCGATCAGCGCCGCCTGCTCGGCCTCGCGGTCCTGCTGGTTGGGCCACTCGTGGAAATGGCCGTGATGGCCGATCTCGTTCCGGCCGCGGAGGATGGCCTCGACTGCCGGGCGATAGGTGTCGATCACCCAGCCGGGGACGAAGCAGGTGATCGGGATGTCGTAGCCCTTGAACAGCTCGACCAGCCGCGGCAGGCCGACATGCGGGTCGTAGCGCATGTGGGCGATGGCGTGCGCCTCGTCCAGCGCCCCTCCCCGCTTGCTGGCATGGACGACGCTGTCGGCGTCGACGTCGAAGGAGAAGCCGACGGCGCAGCGCGCCCCGTTCGGCCAGGGCGGCGGCACCCGGCTCACGCCGCGGTCCTCACGCCGCCGTCGACGAAGAGCTGGTGGAGATCCTCGATCACCACCTCGCTCGTCGGCCGGTCGAACGCTTCACGTCCGCGCACCAGGACGACGACGCGGCTCGCGAGCCCCAGCGCCTTGTTGACGTTCTGCTCGACGAGGAGGATCGGGATCGACAGCTCGCGATGGATGCGGGCGATCGCCTCGAACACGGTGTCGACCATCGCGGGCGAGAGATCGCTGCTCGGCTCGTCGAGAAGCAGCATCTTGGGCTTGAGGAGAAGCGTCATGCCGATCGACAGCATGCGCCGCTCGCCGCCGCTGAGCGTGCCGGCCAGCGCCCGGCGCCGCTCCCTGATCCGCGGGAACAGCGCGAACACCGCCTCGAGGTCGGCCGCGTGGCTCTGCGGGTGGAGAAAGCCCCCCATCCGGAGATTGTCGGCGACGCTGAGGTCGAGGAAGACGTTCCGGGTCTGCGGCACGTAGCCGATTCCCGCCGCGGCGCGCCGGTGCGGCGCCCAGCGCCCGATATCCTCTCCGGCGAAGCCGAGCGTACCGGAGGTGACACGGGTGAGGCCGGCCGTGGTCTTGAGGACGGTCGACTTGCCCGAGCCGTTGGCGCCGAGCACGGCGAGGATCTCGCCCGGGTGGAGCTTCAGCGACAGGTCGTTGAGGACGGTGATCAGGCCGTAGCCGGCGGTCACCCGGTCGAACGCAATAATCGGCTCGCTCATGGCGCGGTCCTCATGCCGGTTGCCCGAGATAGGAGCGGATGACGTCCGCATTGGCGCGGATCTCGGCGGGCGTGCCCTCGGCGATGACGCTGCCCGCATCCAGCACATAGACCCGGTCGCAGATGCTGGCGATCATGTCCATGTTGTGCTCGACGATGAGGATGGTCCGCCCCTCCTCGCGGAGCGAGCGGAGGAACGCCACCTGCTGCTCGATCAGCACCGGATTGACCCCGGCCGCCGGCTCGTCGAGGAGAAGGAGCTTGGGGTCCGACATGAGCAGCATCCCCATGGTGAGGAGCTTCTGCTGCCCGCCCGAGAGGCCGCCGGCGACGCTGTTTGCCTTGTGGAGGAGGTCGAGACGGCGGAGGATGCCGGTGGCGCGTGCGCTCGCCGCCGCTTCCGCCGCCCGCACCGTGGCGGGGCGAAGGAAGAGGTCGAACAGGCGCTCGCCCGGCTGCTCCGGCGCGCCGGCCAGCATGTTCTCGAACACCGTGAGGCGCTGGGCGAGGCGTGGCACCTGGAAGGTCCGCCCGACGCCGCGGCGGGCGACCGCCTCGATGCGGCCGAGCGGCAGGTCCGCGCCGTCGAGGCGCACCGCACCCGAGTCCGGCACGTTGACGCCGGCGATGACGTTGAGGAGCGTCGACTTGCCCGAACCGTTCGGGCCGACCAGGCCGACGATCTCGCCCTTGCCGGCGTCGAGGCTGACCCCGCGGAGCGCCTGGAAGCCGCCGAAGGCGACGCTGACGTCACTCACCGTCAACATCGTGAACCCTCCGCTTCTCCGGGAACAGCCCGTCGGGCCGGAACAGGAACATGACGACCAGCACCAGGCCGAACACGGCAAGGCGGAGGTTGGCGACGAGATCGGACGAGAGCGACGTCCATTCGGCGAAGAAACGCGTCGAGGCGCTGAGAAGGATCAGGATCGCGGCGCCGATGACGACGCCGATGTTCCGGCCCGGGCCGCCGAGGATCACCGCCGTCCAGACCAGGAAGGTGTCGGTGACGAGGAACGAGGTCGGCGCGATATAGCCGACCACGTAACCGAAGAGGATGCCGGCCGCGGCCGCCATTATCCACGTCACCACGGTGACCTTCATGCGATAGGCCATCGGATTGCGGCCAAGCGTCGCCGCCAGCACCTCGTCCTCGCGGATGACGCGAAGCATGCGGCCGAGCGGGCCGCGGCTGATCCGCTGGCCGACCAGGTAGACGAGGACGAGCAGCCCGACGGCAAGGCCGAGGG
>JAEVZM010000592.1 GCA_023392225.1 Pseudomonadota bacterium | reverse complement strand
GTTCGTGGGCAGCAGCATCGAACCCCATGAGTTCTGATGGGCGAACCAGGCGATCACAGTGAAAAACGCATCGCCTCGCTAGGTCCAGGGAGGACCGGCGAGGCGATTTCGAGCCTACGAAGGCGTGATCAACCCTTCTTCGAGCGCCAGCTGTCGGCGTAGTTTTCGCGGGCCTCGCGCGCATAGGGCGTGGGCGACACGCGCACGCGGATTTCCGCCTGCTTGTGCGGCCGCTCGGTCGAGGTCTTGGCGGAACCGCCGTCCGGCTCGCCCCAGATCAGCGTCAGCACGTCGCCTTCCTGGACATCGGCGTCGACGACGCCGAGCGAGAGCATGCAGCGCTCGTTGTAGGAATAGCCGTTGAACATCGACATGCCGACCATCTTGCCGTCGCGCAGCACCATGTCGGCGCTGGAGGAGGCATAGTTGGGCTGCGGGAAGTCGATCCACTTGAAGTGTTCCTCGCCCGGACGGAAGGCCGAGGCGATGACCTCGACCACGTCCTCGGCATTCCACTCGAAGGTGACCTTCTTGCGGTTCTTCTGGCCCTTCATCTTCTCGAGCGCCGCCTTGCCGACGAAGTCGTCCTTCTTCCAGCCAATGTAGAAGTCGTAGCCGAGTTCGAACGGATTGACGTAGTAGTCCTCGATGTTGTCGGAGACGAAGCTGCCGCCGATGGAGCCGGTCGCCTCGTAGGAATCGGCGCCGAGCCAGTCGCGGTAGTCCTTGAGCATGCCGTCGCCGGTGTAGATGCCCGGCAGCGGCGAGGGAATCCAGCCCGATTCCAGCGTGTTGGTGGAATAGGCGCGGCTGCCGCAGCGGACGAGATCGACGCCGGCGTCCCTGGCCGCCTCGAGGATGCAGGACAGGATGTAGTTCTTGTCCTCATAGGGGCCCCAGATTTCCAGGCCCGGCGCGCCCGACATGCCGTGGCGCAGCGCCCGCACCTTCTTCGAGCCGATCTTGATCCAGTCGACATGGAAGAACTTGATCTCGGGGATCGGGCCGCCATTCATCTTCTCGAAGATCTTGGGGGCGTCGGGGCCCTGGATCTGATAGCGGTAGTGGGTGCGCAGAACCCGTTCGCCTTCCGGCCGCGAGGGCGAGCGCGGGTCGTATTTGAGCCGGACATTCCACTTGCCATAGGCGGCGCAGAACATCAGCCAGTTGGAGGTCGGCGCGCGGCCGACAAGGATGAACTTGTCCTCGCGCTCGCGGAAGATGATGTGGTCGCCGATGACATGGCCGTTCGGCGTGACCGGCACGAAATGCTTGGCGCGGCTGAGGTCGAAATTCCCGAAGGAATTGATGCCGTGATAGGCGAGGAACTTCTCCGCATCCGGGCCCTCGACGATCAGTTCATCCATGTGATGGGTCTGGTCGAACTGCACGGCGGAATTGCGCCAGGCGGCCTGCTCGGTGCGCCTGTTGCTGAACTCCGGTGCCACGACGGGGTATACATACATCCCAAGACGCGAGCTGCGCAGCAGCTGAACGGGGTTCGGATTCTCGGCTAAAATATTGCTAAGGCTAGATTTTGTCATGGACTCTCCTCCAGGGCGCAGAAAATGATGTATACATTAGGGCTGATCGCGAGGGAGAATGCAAGCCTCTTTGCGCAGACAAGGCGCGGCGCGGAACGCAAAACGGCGGCCCGCAGGGACCGCCGCTGGCACATGATCCCAAAAAGATCATGCTCAAACAAATAGATAGGGCGCCTCAGCGATGGATCAGGCCGAGGCCGGGAATCTTCGGCAGCAGCTCGGGGTCCTGGCTGAAGATGTATTCAAGATTGTGGCGCGCGGTGCGGGCATGCTCGCGGGCGATCCATTCGGCGCGCGCGCCTTCTCGGGCCACGATGGCGTTGACCAGTTCGCGGTGCTGCTCCTGCGCGAAGCGGAGCGAGCGGCGGAAGGCGGCGATCTCGGTCCGGTTGGGCAGGAAGGCCGAAGGCGAGGCGAAAGGCAGCGAGCCGGCCCGCTCGACCTCGCGCCGGATGACCTCGCTGCCGGCCAGCCCCGCAAGCTCGTGATGGAAGGCCTCGTTGAGGTCTGAATAGGCGTCGAAATCCACCTCGTCCAGCCCGGGGCCGAAACAGGCGTCCAGGCTGGCGACGATCTCGGTTATGCGCGCCAGCGCCTCGGGCGCCACGCCGCGCTCGGCAGCCAGCCGCGCCGCCGTGCCTTCCATCACCCCGCGCAATTCGATCGAATCGACCACATCGGCATAGCCGAAAAGGCGCACCACGAAGCCGCCATTGGGCAGCCGATCAAGCAGCCCCTCTTCGGCAAGGCGCGACAGCGCTTCGCGCACCGGCGTGCGGGAAATATCGAGCGCCTCGGCCAGCGACACTTCGAACAGGCGCGTTCCTCCCGGCAGCTCGCCGTTGATGATTTTCTCGCGCAGTTCGATGACCGCTCGGCGGCCGTGCGTGGCAACTTCACTGGGTTTCATTTCGGGCACCTCTTTCTGCAGCCACGCTTTAGCACTTCAGACAGCTCGCGCGAAGATGGGGGAAGGTGGTCAGCCAAGTTTCGCAGCCAGAATGTATTCATGATTTCTCCAGAAGCGGCCATTTCTCGGGCCAGGCCCATCTCCATCGCGCCTTCATGTGTACATCGCCATTGACAAAAATGTATACATGGGATTTGGGTGAGCCAGGGAGGGCAGCGATTTTGACAAGCTTGGTACTCATTCCGGGACTGGTTTCGGACGACATCGTCTGGCAGCCCGTGGCCGAAGCGGTGTCCGCCCGCATGCCGGTGCACCATGCCGACGTGACCCGCGACAGCTCCATCACCTCCATGGCAAGTCGCATTCTCGACGAGACGCAGGGGGCCATCATAGCCGTCGGCCATTCCATGGGCGGACGGGTGGCAATGGAAATGGCCCGGCTCGCGCCGGAAAGGGTTCGCGGACTGGTGCTGGCCAATACGGGGCACCACCCGAAGCGGGAAGGTGAGGAGATCAAGCGCGAAGCGATGATCGCACTCGGCCACAGCGATATTGCCCAGTTGGCCGACCAGTGGCTTCCGCCGATGCTGGACCCGGCCCGGGTAGAGGATACAGCCCTTATCGAGCGACTGAAGGCCATGGTGCTGCGCGCGGGCCCGCAAGTGCATGAGCGCCAGATCCGCGCGCTGCTCGGCCGACCCGACGCGAGCGCCTATCTTGCCGACCTCACCTGCCCCATCCTGCTGGTTGCGGCGCGGCAGGACGGCTGGAGCCCGATT
>JAEVZM010000518.1 GCA_023392225.1 Pseudomonadota bacterium | reverse complement strand
GACCAGCGCGTCGAGGGCATCGATGCGGGTGGCGAGGTCCTTCGCGAAGCGCTCCACGGCCTCGGCGTCGGAGACGTCGAGGGCGACGATCTCGGCGGGTCGTCCCTTCAGCGCCTCCCCGGCCGCTTCGTTCTGCGCCGGGTCGACGCCGCAGAGCGTGACGGCGAAGCCGTCGTCGAGCAGCCGTTTGGCGATGCCGAGGCCAATGCCCGCGGTTCCGGTGACGACGGCATTGCGGTCGGGGTTGGTCATCGTTCCTCCCTCACTTCCTTCCCATCCTGAGGACGCCCAGATTCACCCGGCGGTCGACGACCACGGCGGCGATCAGGACGAGTCCCTGGGCAACGTATTGCCAGAAAGGCTCGACGCCCGCGAGATTGAGGCCGTTGGAGAGGACGCCGATGATGAAGGCGCCGATCACGGTGCCGATGATCCGGCCCTCGCCGCCCGAGAGGCTGACGCCGCCGATGATCACCGCCGCGATCACCTGCAGCTCGAAGCCGATGCCGATATTGGGGTCGCCCGAGCCGACCCGGGAGGACAGCACCAGCCCGGCGAGCGCGGCGGTGAAGCCGCAGAGGACGTAGAGGATCACCACCGTCCGCTCGACCTTGATGCCGGAGAGCCGGGCCGCCTCCTCGTTGCCGCCGATGGCGTAGATGCGCTTGCCGAACTTCGAGTAGAGCGTCATCACGTGGAAGCCGACGATGACCAGGAGCGCCACCAGGATCGGCAGCGGGAAGATCCATACGCGCCCGGTGCCGAGGTCGCTCCAGTTCGGCGGCAGGCCGACCAGGATGGCGCTGGGGCTGATCAGGTAGGCGATGCCGCGGGCGATGTTGAGCATGCCGAGGGTGACGATGATCGCGCTCACCCCCATGCCGGCGATGATCAGGCCGTTGGCGAGGCCGGCGATCGCGCCGAAGGCGAGGCCGAGGGCGAAGGCGAGGTAGAGCGGCACGCCGGCGACCGCCAGCGAGGCGGCGAGGACGGTGGATGCGGCGAGGACGCTGCCGACCGAGAGGTCGATGCCGCGGGCGATCATCACCGCCGTCATGCCGCAGCCGGCGATCACCAGCGGCGCGGTGTTGCGCATCAGGTTCTGGAAGTTGGAGAGGGTGAAGAAGCGGTCGCTGAGCGCGGTGAACACCAGGCACATCAGCACCAGGACGCTCAGCGTCGCCAGCGTCTGGAGGTTCCGCCGCCCGATCGACCATCTCCGCTTCGCCGCCGGCAGGGTCCCGTCCTTCGCAGCCATGGCGCCATCCCGGTCCGTCATGCTTCCGTCTTCTCCAAGGGGTTGCCGGGCGCCGGCGGGGCGGCGTGCAGCATCGACAATGCAATCACTTCTTCTTCGGAGGCGGTGCCCGGCAGCTCGCCCACCACGGTGCCGTGGCTGAGCACGATCAGGCGGTCGACCAGCCCGAGCAGCTCGGGCAGCTCCGAGGAGACGAGGATGATGCCGAGGCCGCGGCGGGCGAGGTCGGCGATGATCTGGTAGATCTCGCGCTTGGCGCCGATGTCGATGCCGCGGGTCGGCTCGTCGAGCAGTACCACCCGCGTCTCGAGCGTCAGCCACTTGCCGAACACCACCTTCTGCTGGTTGCCGCCGGAGAGGGCGCCGATGCGCTGGTCGAGCGAGGGCGTGCGCACGTCGAGCATCTTGACGATCGACTGCACCGCCTCGCGGCGGCTGCGCTTGTCGGCGCGCCGCTCGGGATACTCGTCGAAGACGAAGCTGGCATTGTCGGCGACGCTGAGTACCGGGACGATGCCTTGCGTGCGTCGCTCCTCGGGCACCAGCGCCAGCCCGGCCTCGATCGCGGCGGGCACCGAGTTGGCCGGCACCGGCTTGCCGTCGAGGGTCACGGTGCCGGCAAGCCGCTCGTCGCGGCCGAAGATGGTCCGGAGCAGCTCGGTGCGGCCGGCGCCGACCAGCCCGGCGATGCCGAGGATCTCGCCAGCGCGGAGCGAGAAGCTCACGTCGCGGACCGCCTCGCCGGCGAGGTTCTCGACCGCGAGCACGACCTCGCCGAAGCTGCGATCCTTGGCCGGGAACATCTCGTTGAGCTGGCGCCCGACCATGAGCCGCACGAGCTCGCCGCTGTCGGCCTCACCGCGGGCGACGGTCGCGACGCGGGCGCCGTCCTTGAACACGGTGATGCGGTCGCCGAGCTCGGCGATCTCGCGCATCTTGTGGGAGACGTAGATGATGCCGCAGCCGGCCGCCTTGAGCCGGGCGATGACCTCGTAGAGCCGCCGCACCTCGAGCTCCTCGAGCGGCGAGGACGGCTCGTCCATGATGATGACGCGGGCGTTCTGGCGGAGCGCCTTGGCGATCATCACCGCCTGCTTCTCGGCCGGCGACAGCTCGGCGCAATGGCGCGCGACGTCGAGCTCGGCGAAGCCGACGCTGTCGAGGATGGCCTTGGCGCGGGCCTCGTTGGCGCGCCGGTCGACGAAGCCGAAGCGCCCGTTCTCGGCACCGAGCATGATGTTCTCGGCGACCGTCAGCCCGCCGACGACGTTCAGCTCCTGGAAGATGCAGGCGATGCCGGCTTCCTGCGCTTCGAGCGGGCTCGAGAACGAAGCGGCTTTCCCGGCGATCTCGATCGTGCCCGAGTCCGCGGGCTGCACCCCGGCGAGGATCTTCACCAGCGTCGACTTGCCGGCGCCGTTCTCGCCGATCAGGCAGTGCACCTCGCCGGCGCGGAGGTCGAAATCGATGCCGCTGAGGGCCTGAACGCCGGGAAAGGCCTTGGAGAGGCCCGTGACACGGAGGAGGGGCGTGGACCCGGCGCCGGGCTTCCGGCCCGCGTCCAAAATGGTGACGCTCGCGCTCATATCCTCCCCTCGTGCTGGCCCCGGGGCGCGTCGTCTCGCGCGCTTCGCCCGGCAGCGTGCAGCGTGGCGCCCGAAAGG
>JAEVZM010000430.1 GCA_023392225.1 Pseudomonadota bacterium | reverse complement strand
CCGCCGGCGGTCGAGATGAAGCTGAAGCCTTCCGCCGCATCGGCCTGGTTGAGGGCGGCGACCGTGTCGCCGCCGCCGGCGCCCGACAGGCGCTGCCCCTTCCGCGATGCCGCATGGGCGGCAGCGGCGACCGTCGCCTTGTCGAAGGGCGGGATCTCGAAGGCGCCGAGCGGGCCGTTCCAGACCAGCGTCGCGGCCTTGTCGATCCAGCCGTTGACGATCTCGATCGACTTCGGGCCGATGTCGAGGATCATCTGGTCGGCCGGCACCGCATCAACCGGCACCACCGTCGCCTCGGCGCCGGGCTTGAGCTCTTTCGCCACCACGACGTCGACCGGCAGCACGATGGTCGAGCCGGCCTTGTCGGCAGCCGCGAGGATCCGCTTAGCGGTGTCGACGAGGTCGGCCTCGGCCAGCGACTTGCCGACCGCGATGCCCTTGGCGAGCAGGAAGGTGTTGGCCATGCCGCCGCCCACCACCAGTGCATCGACCTTGCCGGCGAGGTTCTCGAGCACGTCGATCTTCGACGACACCTTGGCCCCGCCGACGACGGCGACGACCGGGCGCTTGGGGTTGGCCAGCGCCGATTCGAGCGCCTCGATCTCGCCCTGCATCGCCCGGCCGGCATAGGCCGGGAGCTTGTGGGCGAGCCCCTCGGTCGAGGCATGGGCGCGGTGCGCGGCGGAGAAGGCGTCGTTGACGTAGAGATCGCCGAGCTTGGCCAGCGCGGCGACGAACGCCGGCTCGTTCTTCTCCTCGGCCTTGTGGAAGCGCGTGTTCTCGAGAAGGAGGACGTCGCCGTCCTTCATCGCGGCCACGGCGGCCTCGGCCGGCGCGCCGACGCAGTCCTCGGCGAAGGCGACTGGCCGGCCGATCACCGACGACAGCGCCGGGATCACCTGGCGGAGCGAGAACTGCGACTCAGGGCCGTTCTTCGGCCGGCCGAAATGGGCGAGGAGGATCACCTTGCCGCCCTTGTCGGCGATCTCGGTGATGGTCGGCGCGGCGGCGCGGATGCGGGTATCGTCGGTCACCTTGCCGTCGGCGACCGGGACGTTGAGGTCGACCCGGACAAGCACGCGCTTGCCCTTCACGTCGGCCTGGTCGAGCGTGCGGAATGCGGTCATGGCGCGAGTTCCTTCAGAACGAGACGCGGGCGAACAGCCCGGGATAGTCGACCACCAGTCCGTCCTCGTCGACGCTGAGGTCGGCGGCGAAGCTGCGGTCGGTCGCTTGGTAGCCGTACAGCCTGTCTGCCGTGAGGCAGCGATATTCCTGGCCGTCGACGGCGGGCTCGAGGCTGTCGAAGGGGACGTAGGCCATCCGGAAGGCCTCTGCCGGGCCACCCGGCGCGAGCGCGGCGCGGCGGATCGGCAGCGTGTTGGTGAACGGCGAGCCGGCGAGGTCGATGTCGATGCAGCCGTCGAGGAGAGCGAGCGGTGCGCTGTCCCCGTCCGTCCAGCGGCCCTTCCCGTCGGCGCGCAGCCGCAGCGAGCGGCCGTCCGTGGTCTCGAGGTCGAAGCGGCGGACGGTCCAGTCGGCAGCGAGGCGGAGGACGTAGCGGCAGCCGTAGGGTACGCCGCCGCGCCCGCCGATGAGAACGCTGTCGATTACGATGCCATCGTCGGCCGGCCGAAGGTCGAGGTGCTCGAGGCCCTCGGCCGCGACCGGCCGCCAGCGTGCCGAGAGGGGACGGAGGGGACGGAACGCCATCGCCCGCCGTCCCGTCTTTTCCTAGAGGAGCTTGCCCATGGCGACCGCGGTGTCGCCCATGCGGTTCGAGAAGCCCCACTCGTTGTCGTACCAGGAAACGACGCGCACGAACGTCCCGCCGATGACCTTGGTCTGGTCGAGGGCGAAGATCGACGAGCGCGGGTCGTGGTTGAAGTCGGACGAGACCAGCGGCTCGGCGGTGACGCCGAGGATGCCCTTGAGGCGGCCGGCCGAGGCGGCCTCGGAGATCGCCTTGTTGACCTCCTCCGCGGTCGTCTCCTTCTTGGCGACGAACTTGAGGTCGACCAGCGAGACGTTCGGCGTCGGCACGCGCACCGAGCTGCCGTCGAGCTTGCCCTTCAGCTCCGGAATGACGAGGCCGATGGCCTTGGCCGCACCGGTCGAGGTCGGGATCGAGTTGAGCGCCGCGGCCCGGGCCCGGTAGAGATCCTTGTGGAAGGTGTCGAGCGTCGGCTGGTCGCCGGTGTAGGAGTGGATGGTGGTCATGAAGCCGTGCTCGATGCCCACGGCATTGTTGAGCACGAACACCACCGGCGCGAGGCAGTTGGTGGTGCAGGACGCGTTCGACACCACCACGTCGTTGGCGGTCAGCTTGTCGTCGTTGACGCCATAGACGACCGTGAGGTCGGCGCCGTCGGCGGGCGCCGAGACCAGAACGCGCTTGGCGCCGGCCTGGAGATGGGCCGAGGCCTTCTCCTTCGACGTGAAGATGCCGGTGCACTCCATGGCGATGTCGACACCGAGCTCCTTCCAGGGCAGCTCGGCCGGATTCTTGATCGCGGTGACCTTGAACGGGCCGCGGCCGGCGTCGATGGTGTCACCGCTCACCTTGACCTCGTGCGGGAACTTGCCATGCACCGAGTCGTGGCGGAGCAGGTGGGCATTGGTCTCCACCGGGCCGAGGTCGTTGATCCCGACCACCTCGATGTCGGTGCGACCCGACTCGACGATGGCGCGGAGGATGTTCCGCCCGATGCGGCCGAAACCGTTGATGCCAACCTTGATTGCCATGGTCCTTCTCCTGTTCAGGCGAGCTCGGCGAGCCTGTCGAGGGCCGCCTTCGCCGCCGCATCCGCGGTGATGCCAAACTTTTCGTAGAGCTTCTCGAAGGGCGCCGAGGCGCCGAAGCCCTTCATGCCGATGAAGATGCCATCGGCGTCGATGAACCGGTCCCAGCCCATGCGCACCGCGGCCTCGATCGCCACCTTGACCGGCGCCGTGCCGATGATCTCGGCCTGGTAGTCCGCGCTCTGCTCTGCGAACAGCTCGAACGACGGCACCGACACGACCCGGGCCGCCCGGCCCGCCGCCTCGATGAGCTTCTTGGCGCCGAGCGCGATCTCGACCTCCGAGCCGGTGGCGAAGATCGTCACATCGGCATCGCCCTTGGCCGGCGCCAGCTCGTAGGCGCCGCGGGCACAGCGATTCGCCTCGTCGTGCTCGGTGCGCAGCGTCGGCAGGTTCTGACGGGTGAGGGCCATCGCGCTCGGCCGGTTGGCGTTCTCGAGCGCCAGCTGCCAGCACTCGACCACCTCGACCGCGTCCGCCGGGCGGAACATCAGGAGGTCGGGAATCGCGCGGAGCGCCGCGATCTGCTCCACCGGCTGGTGGGTCGGACCGTCCTCGCCGAGACCGATCGAATCGTGGGTCAGGACGAAGATGACCCGGTTGCCCATCAGGGCGGCGAGCCGGATCGCCGGACGGCAATAGTCGCTGAACACCAGGAACGTGCCGCCATAGGGGATGATGCCGCCATGCAGCGCCATGCCGTTCATCGCCGCGCCCATGCCGAGCTCGCGGATGCCCCAGTGGATGTAGCGGCCGCTGAAATCGGTCGGCGTCACCGCCGTCATGTCCTTCGAGCGGGTATTGTTCGACCCGGTCAGGTCGGCCGAGCCGCCGATCGTCTCCGGCACCGCCGGATTGATCACGTCGAGCGCCATCTCGGACGACTTGCGGGTCGCGACCTTGGGCTTCTCGGCGGAGAGCTTCTTCTTGTAGTCGTTGATCACGGTGTCGAGGCCGGCGGGCAGCTCGCCGCGCATGCGGCGCTCGAACTCGGCCCGGGTCTCGGCATCGACCGCCGCCAGCCGCTTCTCCCAGTCCTTGCGGCCCTGGCCGGCCTTCAACCCGGCGATCCGCCAGGCGTCGCGGATATCGGCCGGGATCTCGAAGGGGGGATAGTCCCAGCCGAGCGCCTTGCGGGCGCCGGCGATCTCCTCGGCGCCGAGCGGCGAGCCGTGGGAGGAGGACTTGCCGGCCTTGGTCGGCGCGCCGAAGCCGATGGTCGTCTTGCAGGCGATCATCGACGGGCGCTCGCTCTTCTGCGCCTCCTCGATGGCGGCGGCGATCTCGTCCGGGTTGTGGCCGTCGACCCGGCGGGCGTTCCAACCGGCCGCCTCGAAGCGGGCGACCTGGTCGCCGGTCTCCGACAGCGACAGCGGGCCGTCGATGGAGATGCCGTTGTCGTCGAACAGCACGATCAGCTTGGAGAGCCTGAGGTGCCCGGCGATCGAGATCGCCTCGTGGCTGATGCCCTCCATCAGGTCGCCGTCCGAGGCGATGACGTAGGTGTGGTGGTCGACAATGTCGTCGCCGAACTGGGCGGCGAGCAGCCGCTCGGCGAGCGCCATGCCCACCGCGTTGCCGAGGCCCTGGCCGAGCGGACCGGTGGTGGTCTCGACGCCGGGGGTCTCGAAGTTCTCCGGGTGGCCGGGAGTCTTCGAGCCGAGCTGGCGGAAATTCTTGATCTCGTCGATCGTCATCTCCTCCACCCCGAGCAGGTAGAGGATCGAATAGAGCAGCATCGAGCCGTGGCCGGCCGAGAGCACGAACCGGTCACGGTCCGGCCAGCGCGGCGACGTCGGGTCGTACTTGAGATAGCGGGTGAACAGCACCGTGGCGACATCGGCCATGCCCATCGGCATGCCCGGGTGCCCGGACTTGGCGCGCTCGACGGCGTCCATTGCGAGCGCGCGGATCGCGTTCGCCATACGATTGTGCTTGACGAGATCGGTCATGTTGCCTGGCCTGATCGGTGCCCGAGGAGGATCCGCGTGAGCCGCGAAACTGCGGAGCCGGCCCGATCCGCCCGAAAGCGGGCTCGGTGAGGCGGTGGGACACATAGCAGGTGATGGGCGCTAGTCAATGTGCGGCCGGACC
>JAEVZM010000228.1 GCA_023392225.1 Pseudomonadota bacterium | reverse complement strand
TCGGCGCCGTGGGCGAAGTGCTTCCCGCCTTCCCCTTGGTGCCGCCCGTGTTGCCCTTGGCGGCGGTCGCCGCGGCCTCGCCCTCGGTTGCGCCGGTGCCGACGGCGGAGTCCACCGTCTTCGCGGGCTTTGCGGTCTTCGTGGTGCTGATGGTCATGGCTTCGTCTCCGTGTTCGCGGAGGGCGGTCATTCGCCTCTCCTACGACCGGAGGGCCCGGGCTTCGCGGGGTGGATCGTCTCCATCAGCCGCCGGGCGGGCCGCGACACTGATGCTCCGATCCGGTGGGAGATCAAGTTCAATCCGGGCCTGCGCCCACGCCCTCGGACCCCGACGAGGAGTGTGTGATGACCGAGCTCATCTACGCGGACAGGGACCAGGCGCGGGACGACCGCCAGCAGCAGGAGACCCTGCTCGCCGCGCTCGATGCCGCTCCGGCGCAACTCCGGCGCGACGAAGCCGGATTGTGGATCATCGCCGGCCGGCGCGGCACCATCCAGACTTGGGTCGATGGCAAGACCTGGTGCGTCTACGTCATCGGTCGATCCGCCCGGCACTGGACCGCGATCAAGCGGCGCCTGGCCTTCATGACCGTAACCCAGGACGGTGACGAGGAGGGCTGCTTCCGGCTGTTGGAACTGCCGTCTCCACGGGCAGCCGCCCTTATCCGCGACGCCCTCTCGTTGCGGAAGCGACGCGCGCTGACCGAAGAGGCTCGCCTCGGGCTGATTGCCGCCGGCGTTAAGGGGAGGTTTCGGGCGCAAGGACCGGCGTCTGCGCCCGGACTGGTACCCGAAGACCTCCCGACCCATTCGCGCGGAAATATCGCCGCCAAACCCTCGATTAACGCCGTCCGAATGATAGAACCAGAGGAAGCGACATGAGCAAGCGTCCTGATCCGGAACCGAACGGGCGGGCTCCGCTCGCCATCAACTACCGCCCGATCGGCGACCTGATCCCCTATGCCAAGAATGCCCGGACCCACGACGAGGCGCATGTCGCGCAGATCGCCGCCTCGATCCGGGCCTTCGGATGGACCAATCCGATCCTGGTCGATGGCGACAACGGCGTCATCGCCGGTCATGGCCGGCTGCTCGCGGCCCGGAAGCTCGGCATGGCGACGGTGCCGGTGATCGAACTGGAGGGGCTGAGCGATGCCGAGAAGCGCGCTTACATCCTCGCCGACAACAAGCTCGCGCTGAACGCCGGTTGGGACACCGAGATGCTGGCGCTCGAGATCGGGGAGCTTGGGGACCTCGGGTTCGACTTGTCGCTGACCGGCTTCGGCGACGAGGAGATCGCCGGGCTGCTGAACAGCGGCAAGGCCGGCCTGACCGATCCCGACGACGTGCCGGAGGTGCCGGAGACGCCAGTGTCGAGGATGGGCGACGTCTGGCTGCTCGGCCGGCATCGCCTCCTATGCGGCGACAGTACCCGGAAGGAGGACGTGGATCGCGTCCTTGCCGGCGTCCGACCGCACCTGATGGTCACCGACCCGCCCTATGGCGTGAACTACGATCCTGGCTGGCGGGAGAGCGCAGGCCTGACTGATGGTTCGGCCATTGCCAGGGGCAAGGTCCTCAACGACGACCGGGCGGACTGGCGGGAAGCATGGGCCCTCTTCCCCGGCGATGTCGCCTATGTCTGGCACGGAGCTCTCCATGCCACCACGGTCGCTCAGAGCCTCGAGGCCTGCGGCTTCGCCGTCCGCTCCGTCATCATCTGGGACAAGATGAGGTTGGTCATCGGGCGGGGGGATTATCATTGGTCCCATGAACCGATGATCTACTGTGTCCGGAAGGGGAAGACCGGGCATTGGGCGGGTGGTCGAAACCAGACGACGGTCTGGCAGATCCCGCATCGTCGCAATCCCACCGGCCACGGCACCGAGAAGCCGGTCGAATGCATGAAGCGGCCGATCGAGAACAACTCGGCGCCCGGCCAGGCGGTGTACGAGCCGTTCTCCGGATCGGGTACCACGATCATCGCCGCCGAGATGACTGGCCGGGCCTGCCATGCGATCGAGCTGAACCCGGCCTATGTCGATGTTGCAATCCGCCGCTGGCAGGAGTTTGCCGGTGAGGCAGCAAACCTTGAAGGGTCTGGGACCGCCTTCGCAGACATCGCCGCGGAGCGCGGGATCACGCTGCCTGCGGCAGATACCGCCAAGGCGAGTCGTTCCCCTGACCTCGGACTGTCCCTGCCCGAGGACGACCTTCCGCCGCTGTCCGTTCGCGAGGAGGCCTGACCATGGGACGCCCCGCCCACGAGCCGAGCCCGATGAGCCGGCGGAACGTCGAGGCGCTCGCCGGCTACGGCGTGCCGGAAGCGGACATTGCCGGCGTGGTCGGCATCGACCCGAAGACGCTCCGCAAGCACTACCGCGAGGAACTCCGCTACGGCCACGTCAAGGCGAACGCCAAGGTTGCGGAGAACCTGTTCCGGAAGGCGACCGGCGACGGACGGGAATCGGTGATCGCGGCGATCTTCTGGATGAAGACCCGGGCGCAGTGGAAGGAGACCCAGGTCACCGAGATGGCCGGACCGCCTCCCAGCATCACGGTCACATGGAAGGGGCCGACCGAGAAGCCGCAGCCGGCACCAAGTGAGTTGCCCGGCGGTATGCCGCGGGACGGCGGTCTCAAGGTGATCGACGGCGACCTCGCATTGCCGGCTTCCGTACAGACCTCCCGCCGGAATGGAGGAGCCTGACCATGGGACGTCCTGCCCACAAGCCCGATCCTGTCACCAGCCGCCAGGTCGAGGCGATGGCCGCCTATGGCATTCCCGAAGCCGACATCGCGACGGTGATTGCGATCGACCCCAAGACGCTGCGCCGCCACTATCGTCGGGAACTCGACACCGGCCACATCAAGGCCAACACCAAGGTCGCCGAGAACCTCTATCGCCGCGCCACCGGCGAAAGCCGCGAGGCGGTCACTGCCGCGATCTTCTGGCTCAAGACCCGCGCCCGGTGGAAGGAGACCACAGTCCATGAAGTTGCCGATGCGACGGACCCCGGCGGTGCGCATGGCGATGCCCGGCGTCTGAGCGCCATTGCGGTGCTGATCGCGCGATCCCAGATGCGGGATGCCTCGCTCGCCGACACGATCCAGGGCCATCTCGCAAAGACGCTGCCCCCACCCGCTGGCCGGAAGGGCTCCTGACATGGGCCGGCACGCACACACACCCGAGGCCGCAGGTCGCCGGCAGGGCGAGGCGATGGCGGCCTATGGCATCCCCGAGGCCGATATTGCCCGGGTCATGGAGATCGACCCAAAGACCCTCCGTCGCCACTACCGCTCCGAACTCGACACCGGCCACATCAAGGCGAACAGCCGGATGGCGGAGAACTTGTACAAGAAGGCGATGGGCGACGGTCCCCAGGCGGTGACCGCCACGATCTTCTGGCTGAAGACCCGCGCCCGCTGGAAGGAGGCGACCGTCAACGAGATCACCGTCACAAACGATCCGCTCACCAGCTTCCTCAACGAAGTTGCCGCCCGGGGCCGGCGCATCCACGATCGCCCGCAAGCGGTCGTCGACAACGCGCAGGGCTCCGATCGCTCGGCAACCCTCACCCTGACTGCCAGCGGCTGCAGCCGGTCTCCAGAATCCGGGCGGGAGGACCCTTGATGGGCCGCCGCGCGCACACCCCCGAACCGGCAGGACGCCGTCAGGTCGAGGCCATGGCCGCCTACGGCGTTCCGGAAGCCGACATCGCCCGCGTCCTCGGTATCGATCCGAAGACGCTCCGGAAGCACTACCGGGACGAGCTCGACACCGGCAGCATCAAGGCCAACAGCCGGATCGCCGAGAGCCTTTACAGGAAGGCCATGGGCGACGGATCGCAATCGGTCACTGCCTGCATCTTCTGGCTCAAGACCAGGGCCCGGTGGAAGGAGAACCCGGTCGAGGAGCCCGACGCCTCCGACTATCCGACCGTGATCTTCCGCACCATCGTCGAGCCGCCGCCGCGCGACGCCGAGGGGCGCCCCATGGGCAAGCCGGTGCCGGTCGGTCCGCCGATCATCGAGCACATCCCGGAGCGCCGCTGACATGGGCCGCCGGTCCCACACTCCCGACGAACGTGGTCGTCGCCAGGTCGAGGCGCTTGCTGCCTATGGCGTCCCGGAAGTCGACATCGCCCGCGTCGTCGGCATCGCCCCCAAGACGCTCCGCAAGTACTACCGCGACGAACTCGACCTCGGCGCCACCAAGGCCACCGCCAAGGTCGCCGAGTTCCTGTTCCGCAAGGCGACAACCGAGGGCCACCAGTGCGTCACCGCCGCCATCTTCTGGATGAAGACCCGCGGTGGCTGGCGGGAGACCCCACAGTCGCACGAGATCGCGATCAAGCCGGCCAGCCACATGACCGACGAGGAACTCGAGGCCCGCATCCGCGAACTCGACGTTCGCGTCAGGCCCCTTATCGACCTCAAGCCGTTGGACCCGAGCCAGTCGGACTCGTGAGCAGTCTAGTGGTTGTCGGACCCGCGGATTTCGACGATCAATCTCGGAAAATGCGCGTCGCTCGCCGGACGATTTCCTCCGGCGCGAGTTTCCAGAGCGAGTCGGGATAGTCGTGGTCAAACTGGCCGGCGTCGGAGAATATCTCGACGTCGTAGGTGCCCTCAAATCCCGCAGCATCAAGGCGGTTTATGAATGTCGCCATCGGCACCCGCCCCTCTCCAGGGAATGCACGATCCGCCCAGGTGCGGGTTTCGCCAATCTTCCAATCCGCTATGTGGACACCACCGATTTTGTCGATGTGGCGATCGATCAGGTCAAGGATGTCCGGTGTGTCGTATAGGTGCCAAGTGTCGAACAGCACCTTGAAGCTCGGCTCGCCGATTTCCTCGACCATACGAAGCGCCTGGGGCAGATCCCATATCTCGGTCATGGACCCAACCTGAGACTTATGGATGGGCTCCAGCGTGATGGTGACACCAAGGTCACCGGCAACCTGACCTATGCGCCTGAAGCCCTTGATGAAGGCATCATGTGCCTTTGCGTCGGAAAGGTCGCCCTTCGCGCCGGTGATGACCACAATCGATTCCGGATCGAGCTTGGCCATGCGTTCCATGTTCGGCAGGAACGCTTCAACCCGCGCCACGGGATCGGCTGGGCTAGGGCTGAGGGCGTAGGGTAGGATCGAATTGCCCTCGGGGATGCAGTTCGAAGCTGTGAGGCCGCTGGCGTCAAGGATGTCCTTTGCCCGGCGCCACCCGAGCTTCTCCATCTTGAAGCCCCAGACCCCGATGCCGGTGCAGCCGGCCTGACGGTACAGCGCCACGTCCTCCTCGAACGAACATGGCATCGTCGTCACTTCGCTGATCGAATATCGCCAGTACTTCTTCCGCAGCACCTCTCCGGTCATGGCATGCACCTCATGTTCCGATGATCCTTCTTGAGCCAACTCCCGATTGCCGTCGCTTTCGAAGCTGGTCGATACCGACCGCAAGCAGCAGCGCAGCGCCGGTCACGATCCGCTGGTAGAAGGGCTCGACATTGAGGATGTTCATGCCGTTGGCGAGCAGGGAGATGATCAGCACGCCGGCCAGGGTGCCGCCTATGCGGCCCGAACCGCCGGTGATACTTGCTCCACCAAGTACGATTGCAGTGATGACGCTCAATTCCAGGCCCTCGCTGCTCGCGGCTTGGCCAGAGCCAAGTCGGGAAGCGAGGATAACTCCGGCGAGCCCCGCGGCGGCGCCGCCGATTACGTAGACGGTGTTCTTGACCCGATCGACCGGGATGCCAGAGAGGCGTGCTGCCTCCTCGTTGCCGCCGATCGCATACACATAGACGCCGAGTGTCGTCCTGCGGAGCACGAACCACGCGGCGACGAGCAGGATCGCCATGACAAGCACCGGGATTGGAAGCCAACCCGGAATGACGAACGCTCGTCCGAGACCCTGAAAGCTCTCTGGAACGCCGAACAGCGAAACACCCCCCGTGAGCAGGAGCGCCAGACCGCGACCGATGGTCAATGTGCCGAGTGTGGCGATGATCGGACTGATGTGAACCCGCGTGACCAGAAGCCCGTTGATGAGGCCGAAGCAGGCACCAACCAGAATGCCGACGGTCCAGCTAACCAGCGCACCGCCGGCAAAATCGAGTTCCCGCGCCGCCATCGCCGATATCACGCCCGACAGGGCTGCGTTCGAGCCGATCGACAGGTCCAGCCCGCCTGAGAAGATAACGAAGCTCGATCCGAAAGCCGCGATGGCGAGCACGGCCATCTGGCGCAGCACGTTAAGCAGGTTCGTCCAGGACAGGAAGCCGTCGGTGGTGACACTGAAGAACGCGATGAGCACGAGGACGAAGGTCCAGAGGGCAATGTCGGTATTCTTCAGAAGGTCGGCGACCCCGCCTGCGCGTGGCAGTGGCCTCGACGTGGCGTCAGGCGATGGGCTCATGGCAACGACTTCTCTTCGTCTTCCCCGAGCAGGCCGCGCATGACCTCCAGCGCGTTGGCACCATGCCCTTCGATTTCGCGGATGAGACGCCCTTCCCGGATGACGAGAATGCGGTCAGCGAGCGCGAGCATCTCCTCTGTCTCAGAGGAGATGAGAAGAATGCCCTTGCCTGCTGCCGCCATGTCCCGGACGTGACGATGGATCTCCGTCTTCGCGCCGACGTCCACACCGGCCGTAGGCTCGTCGAGGATCAGAACGTCGGCGCCCGACTCGATGGCGCGGGCGAGGACGACCTTCTGCTGGTTGCCGCCGCTCAGGGTCCCGAGAGGTCGACTTTCTGCGCCCCGCGGGCGGATGTCGAACCGCTCGACGTTGCGAGCCACGGTTTCCTCTACGCGCGACTTTCGGAGAGCAGCGAATGGCCCGACGAGAAAGCGGAGCGAGGAGAGGATGAGATTCTCCGTCACCGACATGGCAGGGATAACGGCCTGGTTCTTTCGGTCCTCCGGAATCATTGCCACGCCGGCCCGCACGGCCGTAGCCGGGTCCCTTACTTTCCGCGACGCCTTGGGATAGGTGACGGTGCCACCGTCGAGGGGATCGGCACACAGCAGCGCGCGCGCGATCTCCGAGCGGCCGGCGCCAACCAGGCCGGCTAGTCCCACGATCTCGCCCGCACGGATTTCGAAAGAGATGTCTTCGAAGAATCCCGCGCGGCGCAGATTGCGCGCTTCGAGCAACACACCCCCAGGATCACGCCTGGTGCCGCGATCGACGGCCTCCAGAGCACCACCGGCGATCGTCTCGACGAGTTGCTCGCGTGAAACCGAGCCGATAGGCGCGCTGAGAATCCGTCGCCCGTCACGAAGTACGGTCACGAAATCGGCGACCCGAAAGACCTCCTCCAGGCGATGCGTGATGTAGATGATGCTGGTTCCACTCGCCTTGAGCTGCGAAATCGTTTCGAACAGCGAGGTAATTTCGGCCTCCGTCATCGAGGCAGAGGGCTCGTCCATGATGACTAGCCTGGCGCTTCCGCGAAGCGCCTTGGCGAGTGCGACGAGCTGGCGCTCGCTGGTTCGGAGGCGGGCGACCGGCTCGCCTCCCCTGAGTCGCGGTGCGACACGCCCGAGGAGTTCCTCGGCACCCGCACGCTGAGCGCCAGTATCAATTATCCCGAGCCCGTTCGCTTTCTCGCTGCCCAGGAAGATGTTCTGCTCGACCGTCAGGCCCGGCACCAGCGCCGGTTCCTGGTAGAGGCAAGCAATGCCAATCGCTGCCGCCTCATGCGGACTGGCGAGTGCAACGGACGTGCCGTCGAACACGATCTCGCCGGAGTCCCTGGAGACCGATCCCGAAAGGATCTTGATCAGCGTAGACTTACCGGCGCCGTTTGCGCCGAGGAGGGCATGAACCACCCCCGGCGCAACCGAGAACGATACGGCATCAAGCGCCTGAACGCCCGGATAGCTCTTCGAGACGTCTCGAACGGTCAGCAGCACGACAGCCGATCCGCAGCGGCGCTCTCCGACTACTCCGTCGGCCAGTCGGCGATGTTGTCCTTCGTGACCTTGATCATGTCGACATAGGTCATCTTCGGGATTTCATTGCCCTTCGAAACCTCCAGAACGAGGTCCATCGCCTTCTCGGCAATGCCGGCGTGGTTGAGATCGACCGTTCCGTAGATCTTGCCGTTGGCAATGTACTGTCGAACCTCGAGGTCGTTATTCGGTGCGGCGATGCAGAGTTCGGCGGGGTCGATGCCGGCGGCCTCGAACGCCGCGATCGCGCCGAGGCTCGATCCATCGTTGATGCTCACGACCGCCCGGAGATCAGGGTTCGCTTGAAGGGCGGCAGAGACGGCCGCGTCGCCCTTCTCGCGGGTGCCGCACTCCTGCTCAAACACCCACTGGATATTCTTGCCCGTTTCCTTCTCGACAGCGATCTTGGAGGCTTCGATGCGACGCACCGTGGAGGGCCACTGCGGCCATCCGCACGCACCGACCTTTATGGTCTCGGCATCCGGCTGCTTGATCTTGAGACAGTCCGCGACCTCCTCGCCGGCGAGCCGTCCCATGTCGGCCTCGCTATAGCCGACGTTGCCGGTTGCCCAGTCCACGTCCGTCGGCTCCTGACCCTGAAGGATGAAGGGGATCCCCGCGTTCATCGCTTCGGTAGCCGATGCCTTGGATGTCGCAGGGTCGATGACCGACGCCACGATGGCCTTGACCTGTCGCGACATGCAGTCCTCGATCGAGGACGCCTCGCGCGCCGGATTGTTCTGGGAATCGATCGTGATCACCTCGATCCCTCGCGCTTCGCCCGCCTTCTTGTACTCGTTGAGGAGGGTCGCGAAGTACTCGATCTCACTGGTCGGCACGATCGCACAAACCGTGAGCTTGTCGTCCTGCGCAGAGGCCGACGCCATGCCCATGACCAAAGCGGCCGAAGCTCCCCCGAGCCAGAGGGCAGTCCGACGGATGGCGGTAACGCTCATGCTGTCTTCTCCCTTTTTCGAGCGCTTCGTTGTTCTCAATTCCAGGAACCTGCGCTCGTTACTGGAATGCTAGTTCCAATCTGAGAATCTGGCAATGACGTTCCATCTACCGATTGGGGGCCATTAGGGTCAACGAAGGTCGATCAGGATAATTCCCATTTTCTTTCAATAGCTTACGCTACGTACAAATGGCAAACGGTGGTATGCCGTCTGTACTGAAGCGGAGGATTCTTGTCGCCATGCAACATGCCGTCGCCTACTACCGGGTCTCCACCGCCAGGCAGGGCAAATCAGGGCTTGGGATCGAGGCTCAGCGAATGGCTGTCGCCCGGTTCGCGGAAGCTGAGGGATACACGCTCCTCGCCGAGTTCACAGAGGTCGAGACCGGCAAGGGAGCCGACGCCCTGGACAGGCGCCCACAGCTCGCGGCAGCCCTCGCGGCAGGCAAGACGGGCAAGTGTCCGGTCATCGTCGCCAAGCTTGACCGGCTCTCGCGCGACGTAGCCTTCATTGCCGGGCTCATGGCGCAGAAGGTGCCGTTCGTCGTCGCGGAGCTTGGTGCCGATGCGGACCCATTCATGCTGCACCTCTACGCTGCTCTCGCAGAGAAAGAGCGTCGGCTGATCTCGGAACGCACACGCTCAGCATTGGCTCAGCGGAAGGCCCAGGGTGCGAAGCTGGGCAACCGGAGCAACGCCGCCGCGGCGGCTGCCCGGGGACGCGAGGTTCAGAAGGTCGAGGCCGCTGCCTTCGCCGCCAACGTCCTGCCGATCATCGAGTCACTCCGGAATGCAGGCGTTCGGGACCTACGCGGACTGGCGGCGGCCCTGAACAACCGTGGCGTCAGAACTGCACGCGGCGGGCGGTGGCACGTCTCGAATGTCAAGAACATGGTCGACCGACTGCGGGTGTGAACGCTTTTCTAGGCGGGAAGAACAGACGGTCAATCGGCCGGCAAGCTAGCCATGTCTGCGAACCTAGCCGACCTCGCCCGGTGGTCGCGGTGGCCGAGGCGGGGCTCGGCCTTGCCCGCGTGCCGAGCTTCGTGGCCGGCGAGGCGCTCCGCAGCGGCGCCATCCGCGCGGTCCTGCAAGCAAGCGCTTCCAAGAAAGGAGAACCGGCACGTACGGGCGCTACGATACGGGCGGGGACCGTCGTCTGCCCTGGCGACGCTTGCGGCAAAGCCGGATCGCTCGACGGACGCGATCCGGCGTTGTGGCGGCTTAGTCCGCCTCCATGCCTCCATCTCCTCAAGCGTCAACGCGCTGGCGAAGTGCTCGGCGAGCTCGATCGAATTGAAGGTCGGCGCATCGGGTAGCGCCTGCTCCGCCTCGAGCTTGATTGACCCTCTTCCTCTCACGAGGAACCCCCTTGAGTAGGCTCATCATTCGCCACCAAGGTGATTTTGTAGACGTGTCGCGATGGATCCGGTTGCTTTCATATTTGGTATTGACGGCCGCATGAAGTGCAGACAGCTTGCCGCGGCGAGCAAGGGCTCGCGCCGCGTGTCGGTCATCATCCTTGTCGACGAGATCGACCCATCGGGCCCGCCCGCGGTCAGGCGATGATCAAGAGTCCTATCCGCCGACCTGCCATGCGGTCTTTGCTAGCCCTCACCCATGCCTTCGGCCGGCTCGGGAGCGTTGCCCTTCCGCACCTTCTCCTCGATGCGGGCCCCGACGTTGGCGTCGACGTTCTTCCAGTACTGGAAGGCGCGGCTCAGCACCGGCTCGCGGACGCCCCCGAGCAGGCTGCCGGCGACCTGATCCACGAGCCCGGTGCGCTGGGCGTCGTTCATGACGTCGCGCACCAGCGTGCCGGGCTGGCCGAAGTCGTCGTCGTTGCTGCGCAGCGTATAGGCGCTCCGCACCATCTCGCCGTCGGCCTCCCAGCCGTCGGGCATGGCGCCGGTCTCGTCGGCCCACGACCGGCCGCCGCTGTTCGGCACGTAGACCGGCGCGTTGCCGCTGTGGTGATAGGCCATCTGGCCGTCGAACATGTAGGTGTTGACCGGCACCTTCGGCTGGTTGACCGGCAACTGGTGGAAGTTGGTGCCGATGCGGTTGCGCTGGGCGTCGTTGTAGGCGAAGGCGCGCCCGAGCAGCATCTTGTCCGGCGACAGGCCGATGCCGGGCACGGTGTTGCCCGGGGAGAACGCCGCCTGCTCGATCTCGGCGAAGAAATTCACCGGATTGCGGTTGAGCGTCATCTTGCCGACCTTGATCAGCGGGTAGTCGGCATGCGGCCAGGTCTTGGTCAGGTCGAAGGGATTGACCCGGTAGGTCTTGGCGTCCTCGTAGGGCATGACCTGGACCGACAGGGTCCAGCTCGGGTGCTCGCCGCGCGCGATGGCGTCGAAGAGGTCGCGCCGGTGGAAATCGGCGTCGGCGCCGGCCATCGCCGCCGCTTCCTCGTTGCTGAAGAACGCCATGCCCTGGTCGGTGTGGAAGTGGTACTTGACCCAGAACCTCTCGCCGGCGGCGTTGACCCACATGTAGGTGTGGGAGCCGTAGCCGTTCATGTGGCGCCAGGTGCGGGGCAGGCCGCGCTCGCCCATCAGGTACGTCACCTGGTGCGCACTCTCGGGATTGTTGATCCAGAAGTCCCACTGCATGTGGTTGTCGCGAAGGCCGGAATCGGGGAGCCGCTTCTGGCTGCGGATGAAGTGCGGGAACTTCATCGGGTCGCGCACGAAGAAGATCGGCGTGTTGTTGCCGACCAGGTCGTAGTTACCTTCGCTCGTGTAAAACTTGAGCGAGAAGCCGCGCACGTCGCGCCAGGTGTCCGGGCTGCCCGCCTCGCCGGCGACCGTCGAGAAGCGCGCCAGCATGTCGGTGGAGGCTCCCTTCTGGAACAGGGCGGCCTTGGTATAGCGGGAGACATCCTCGGTGGTGTCGAGGACGCCGAACGCGCCGGCTCCCTTCGCGTGGGGCTGGCGCTCCGGCACCTTCTCGCGGTTGAAATGCGCCATCTGCTCGAGGAAGTGGACGTCGTGCAGCAGGATGGGACCGTCGGGACCGATGGTGAGCGAATTGCGATCGCTTGCTGCGGGCGCCCCGGATCCGGTGGTGGAGTGTGCGCCCTGGTTGGTGCTGCTATCGGTCATGATGGTTCCTTCCGAAGTATCCGGCGGGTTCGGCCCGCGGCGAAGACCATTGTAGCCTAGCGTCGATCCAGATGGACGGCAATCCGGCGCGTCGGGCGCGACAACTTTGTCATCGCGACGCCACCGCGGGAGGCCGAAGGCGGAAAGGCTGCTTTGACCACCGGTTCTCGTCGGCGCCGTCAATGCTCCCGATGAGGCCGACGCCTCGCATTCAGCCCGCGCCGGCAAAGATCGTGCGCTCGCGGGCAGACGGCCGATGACGAAAATAGCGGGAGCGTGTAGCGGTCGGCCGCGTCCCGCTTGGTCATCAAATCCCGGGTCGTGCTCTCGATCATGTCGGCTTCGTCCTGATCGAGGAGGACGACGGGATAGGCGCCGGCGTCAGATTGAAGTTCACCCGGCAGGACGTGAAGCAGATGGCTCGCCTGGAAGGCGAGGACGGTATCGTGCGTTCGGACGACGCGCCCTGGTCCGGCACTCCGGCGGTCCGCCCCGTTCTCGTTTCGAGGGGCGTTTTTCGGCGCCGGGACGCCGCTGCGCACCGCCGATCCTCGGCCTGTTAGGCCGCTTGCGGCCCTTCTCTCGATCCGATGGTCCAGAACCCGCCGAACCGCACTACCAAACTGAATATCTCTGTGGCCAAATGCGAACGTGAGGCCGTAACGGAACGTATCGGCTTCTCGCACATCGCCTATAAGCGCGCGTGGCCGGTCTGGACGCCGCCGGACGACATGATCAAGCGGCAGCCGGAACTGGAGAGATGGCGCCACGGCCAGCCGCCCTGCCGGCCCCTTCCAGAGTCTGGAGCGCGATGGTGACCCCGGGGCGCCGCACGCCGAGCATGAGCGCCAGAAACTCGTGGGTGATCGCCATGGTTTCAGTTCACATGCGCTCGTAGCAGAGGATAATCCATCGGGCGGTCCGCTCAGCCAACGTGGCGCGAGCGTTGGACCAGGCAGTGTCCGTTATCTGCCGCATGAGCATGCCAGTCCCATAGAGGCAGGCTGCGTGAATGGCGGGATACTCGTCCATCGTCCGAATGAGATCGGACCACGCGACGCGAAGAGCCTCCCCGGGCATCTGGACGAACCCAGTGGAGGGCGAGGTTTCCGGGCCCAGAAACGACCATGCTCCCGTCATCTCGAAGCGACCGACGATCCCGACCTCGGCCTGCTGGTCGGCAGGCCCGGCAACGATCGACACTATTGCCGCTGAGGGGAAATAAGACGTGACTTGGTGCTGCGCCGGCGCGTTCGATGACGTCGCGCATCTGCAGCTTGATTGGCTCCAAGCATAGCCGTAGCCGCTCCTTCGCTGCACCCGGCAGCCGCGCAAGTATGCGGTTATCATCGAGTTGCATGGGGTGCTCTTGGCTGTGAGGCAAGAGCACATCCGCGTCTCCTAGCCGCCTGCGGCCCAACCCATCTGCAAGCGATGCCAAATGTTAGTAGAAGATAGGCGGCGGCGCAGGTTAGGACGGTTGAGTACTCTGCCCATCCCCCGCACTCACCGAATTCACGCTTTTGTCGGGCGTCGGGTCATACGGCTCCAGCTTGAGGCCGCGACCCGACAACACCTTTTCAAACTCCTGTATGATGTCGCTCTCGGAAAGCCCAGCTCCGAGGTACTCCGATAGAATACGCTTGGCGCTCTCGGCTATTACCTGGCGAACCGAAGCCTCCAGCGAGGCTGCCTGCAGGCTGACTACGTTCAGAGCCAGATCCTTGTCCAGAGCCGTAATCGGGCGCATGGAACAGACGTCCAAGTAGTAGGTTACGCTGCGTTCCGTCATTGCGTAACACGGCTCCGCGGACATGCCAGACCCTTTATGTGCCGCGACCCGCTTGGTTCGGTTTCTTACAGAAGCAGCTGCGGGATGGCGCTAGCCGGGTTCGTTGTGAGTCCGATCCTCGGGCCCAGGCACCGCCTTGGCCCACGGGCGTCGCTGCCGACACTTTGCTGGTCCGGGCGTACTCGCCCACCGATGCGCGTCTGGCCATTGCCGAAGACTCACGATTCTCGCTGCCGGCGTCCCTTTCCGCAGAACTGTATCGTGTCACTGAAGCCAATTTCGGTGACGCCTCTCGTGACGCCGGTCCGCGCGGTGTGATCGCAGGGTTTCGGCCGTCGTGAGCGTGAATAGGGAGTAGACCGCGCCACAGCCGTTTGCTTTCGCCGCGGGGCGCTCTGCCCCGTCCCAAGCGCTCGCACGGCGGCATCGTCCGGCCGCCGCGACGCATAACGGTAGGTCTTCGGGTCGAGCCCGACCAGACGACAGGCACGCCGCTGCGAGTAGCACTTCTCTTCGATCGCCCAGGTCACGAAGCGCTTCCTTGTCCCGGGCGTCAGAACTTTCCCAGCGCTTCCTTCAGCGTCGCGACGTCCAGCATCGATTCCGCCAGCAGCTTCTTCAGCCTGCGGTTCTCGTCCTCG
>JAEVZM010000390.1 GCA_023392225.1 Pseudomonadota bacterium | reverse complement strand
AGGAACATGCGCGGGATGGTAGCCTTCGCCCCGGCCGGTGGCCCAGCTCTCGCCGTCGCCGCTGACGGGCGTCGCCGCATCGGGATCGCCGAGGCGGCGGAAAGCGCCCCAGAAGGCGACCGCGACCAGGAACAGCGAGATCACCACGTTCCAGCCGGCAAAGGACAGGAACAGGAAGCGCCACTGCACCTCGGTGCAGGACACCACCTTGATGGTCTCGAGCTCGGCGAGGATGTCGGTCGTGCCGGTGACTTCGCCGCCGGTCGCGGCGCAGTCGGTCGGGCCGGGCCAGAAGCCCCACTCCGCCCCGGCATGGTAGCCGCCGAGATAGACGTTGTAGGCGAAGACCATGCCGGCGACGATGAGGAACATGCGCGGGATGGTAGCCTTCGCCCCGGCCGCCGCGGCCAGCAGCGCGATCAGCGCCAGCGGCAGGCCGACATAGTAGGGCAGCCGCTCCTGGAGGCACAGCGCACAAGGCGTATAGCCGCCGAGCAGCTCGAAGCCCCAGGCGCCGAGGATCGTCGCGAGGCCAACGACCAGGACGATCGCGGGCGCCTGCATCTCGTGGCGACGGGCTGGTGACATCTCTCGTGCTCCGGACGGACCTCTGCCAACGCCGCGACTGATACCACGAAAGTGGTCAAAACAAGCCCCGTTGCGGCACCGCGCCGCGCACCTCAGACGAAGCGCTTCACAGGACCCGGTTGGAGCGTGGGCCGGTCGGAGAGATCGAAGAAGTACTCGTCGACATAGCACCAGCCCCAGTGCTCCGGCGGGTCATAGCCCTCGATGATGGGGTGGGCGGTGGCGTGGAAGTGCTTGGTGGCATGCTTGTTGGGCGAGTCGTCGCAGCAGCCGACATGGCCGCAGGTGCGGCAGACGCGCAGGTGCACCCACCAGGCGCCGGTCTTGAGGCATTCCTCGCAGCCGGGCGCGCTCGGGGTGACGTCCCGGATGGTGTCAAGATGCGTGCAGGTCTTCGACATTCGGCAGGTCCATCGCTTCGGGCAGGGGATTGGCGGCGAGGAAGGCGTGGAGGAAGGGGACGACGTTGGCGCCCTCGCCGATCGCCGCGCCCACCCGCTTGACGGAGCCGGCGCGGACATCGCCGACCGCGAAAACCCCCGGCACGCTCGACTGAAGCGCCGGCACCGGGACATCGCTGGCATCGGGGCCGGCAACGACGAAGCCATGACGGTCGAGCGCGACGCCACAGTCGCGCAGCCAACGGGTGGCGGGATCGGCGCCGCAGAACAGGAAAACGTTGGCGATGTCGGCGCTGGTCTCGGCTCCCGACCGCCGGTCGCGCCACGTCACGCGCCTGAGACCATCGCCATCGCCGTCGAGGCCGACGACCTCGGTCTCGGTCATCAGCTCGATGGTCTCGCTCGCCGCGATCCGGTCGATCAGGTAGCGCGACATCGAGGCCGCGAGGCCGGTCGCCCGGACCATCATCCGCACCTTCCGCGCGTGCGCCGAGAGGAACACGGCCGCCTGGCCCGCGGAGTTGCCGCCGCCGACCAGCACGACCTCCTCCCCTGCGCAGAGGCCTGCCTCTACCGGCGAGGCCCAGTACCAGACGCCGCGCCCCTCGAACTCGGCCAGGCGGTCGATGTCCGGACGCCGGTAATACGCGCCGCTCGCCACCACCACCGAGCGCGCGCGAAGCGGTTCCCCGTCGGCGACCGCAAGCTCGAACACCCCGTTCCGCCGGCTGCAATCGATGCCCGTGACCGACAGCGGTATCATCATCTCCGCGCCGAACTTCTGCGCCTGGACGAAGGCGCGGCTGGTCAGGGCGATCCCGCTGATGCCGGTGGGAAAGCCGAAATAGTTCTCGATCCGCGCGCTCGCCCCCGCCTGCCCGCCATAGGAACGCTTGTCGAGGACGGCCACCGAAAGCCCCTCCGAGCCGGCATAGACCGCCGTGGCGAGCCCGGCCGGTCCGGCGCCGCCCACGGCGACGTCGTAGACGATGCCGGGCTCGCGGCGCGGCGTCATGCCGAGGGCACGAGCCAGCTCCGCCTCGTCGGGGTGCCGGAGGATCGAGCCGTCGGGCATCACGACGAGCGGCAGGTCGGCCGGCGCACCGGCGTAGCGCGCGACGACCTCGGCCGCCTCGGCGTCTTCGGCGGGATCGATGACCTGGTGCGGGTGGCCGTTGCGGTCGAGGAAATTCTTGAGACGGGCGATCGAGGGCGAGGCCCTCGGCCCGATGAACACGGGCCCGCCGGCCCCCGAGCCGATCAGCGCGACGCGCCGCAGGATCAGCGCCCGCATGATCCGCTCGCCGAGATCCGCCTCGGCGATCATCAGCGCACGGAGCCGCTCCGGCGGGACGAGCAGGACCTCGACCGCGTCCTCGGCATGGGCATCGACGAGGACCGGCTCGCCGGCGAGCGTCCCGACCTCGGCCATGAACTGCCCCGGACCCTGCTCGACCACCGGCATGACGTGACCGAGCCCGTCGTGCTGGGTGATGGCAGTGTGGCCGGCGAGGATGACGAACATCCCCGGCGAGCGCTGGCCCGTCTCCAGCATGGCCTCCCCGGCAGCGAAGCGGAGGAGTGTGCCGAACCGCCGGATGCGGTCGACCTCGCCCCGGGAGAGGGTCGGAAACGCCTGCGCGAGACGGGTCGCGTCGCCGATGTGGGCGACCACGCCACCGGCTGGCGTAGCGGAAACAGGATCTGCGTCAGTGCCCATATCGCGTCAGACCCCACCGAGACCTCGGCTGCAATGGGTTGCCGGAAAGCGGTCTGCGGGCAAGCCGAAACTTCAGGCAGCGCCGGTCTCCAAACGAACAGGCGGGCTCGCTGCGACGACGCCCACCACCCGCAACGATGGTGCTTTACCGCGCTGCAACACGGCCTATACTTCGAGCGCCGCGCGGATGCGGCGCCTGCGTCTCAGCATTCCATCGAATCGTTCCTGTCATCGCCCGCCGTCCTTCCCGCCGCAGGCGGAAGGGCGCCGCATGCCAACGGGAGACTATTCCAATGAGCCAGACCGCGAGCGTTCCCGCCACCGAAGACACCTTCATCGGCAAGGACGGCGTGAAGATCTTCTATCGATCTTGGCCTACCTCGGAGGCGCCCCGCGCCGTCGTCGTCATTTGCCACGGGTTCAATGCGCATAGCGGGCTGTATGGGTGGGTCGCCAGCCAGCTCACCGCGGCGGGTTTCGCCGTGTTCGCCGCGGACCTGCGCGGGCGGGGCAAGTCCGAGGGCGAGCGCTTCTATGTCGAGGACATCGGCGACTACGTGGCCGATGTGGCCGGGATGGTCGCCATCGCCAAGGAGCGCCATCCGGGGCTGCCGGTGTTCCTGCTCGGCCACAGCGCCGGCGGCGTGACCAGTGCCGTCTACGTGCTGGACCATCCGGCGGAGCTCGCGGGGTTCATCTGCGAGGATTTCGCGTTCCAGGTGCCGGCGCCGGGCTTCCTGATCGCCGCCATTCGCGGCGTCAGCCATGTCGCGCCGCACCTGCCGATCCTCAAGCTCGCCAACAAGGACTTCTCGCGCGACCCCGCAGTCGTCGCGGCGCTCGACGCCGATCCCCTGATCGCCAACGAGACGCAGCCTGCCATGACGATCGCGGCCCTCTCCCGGGCCGACCTGCGGCTGCACGATTCCTTCGGCGAGATCACCATTCCGCTGTTCATCCTCCACGGCACCGCGGACCACGCCACGGTCTACCACGGCAGCGAGTACTTCTTCGAGCACGCCGGCTCCACGGACAAGACGCTGAAGCTCTACGAGGGCCACTACCACGATATGCTGGCCGACATCGGCAAGGAGGAAGTGATGTCCGACATCCTCGCCTGGCTGAACGCACACGTGCCAGCCTGATCCGACCGCCCGAGACGGGCACCAGCCGGAACTCCGCAGGCCGCCCGGCATTGGACGCCGGGCCGCCGCTCTGCTACCGCTGCCGCCCATGGGGCGACGGCCGGGCCGGGGCATCGCCTGACCTTGAGAGACCGGCCAGGCCTGGAAACGCCTTCCGATGGACGCAACCGTCAGCACCACCGCCACGCGGCAGCCCTATGGCGTGATCGCGCTGATCGGGCTCGCCCACTCGGTCAGCCATTTCTACCACCTCGCCATTCCCGTGGTTTTCCCGCTGATGAAGGAGACGCTGGGCGTGAGCTTCGCCCAGCTTGGCCTGCTGGCGACCCTGTTCTACCTGACCTCGGGCGTCTGCCAGTTCTTCGCCGGCATGCTGGTCGACCGCTACGGCGCCCGCCTGATCCTGTTCCTCGGCATGGCCATCGTCTCGGGTGCGGTGCTGCTGTGCGGCATCGCGCCGAGCTACGTCTTCTTCCTGCCGCTGATGGTGCTCGCCGGCGTCGGCAATTCCGTGTTCCACCCCGCCGACTACGGCATCCTCAACGCCTCGGTGAAGGAGAGCTGGCTCGGCCGGGCCTATGGCGTCCACACGCTGGGCGGCAACATCGGGTGGGCGGCGGCGCCGCTCGTGGTGCTGGGGCTTTCGGCCTTCTTCGGCTGGCGCGTCGCGCTGGTCATCGCCGGCCTGATCGGCTTCGCGGTGCTGGGCATCCTCCTGACCCAGGCCAACCAGCTCGACGACGGCCTCCATGAGCGCCGCGCTCGCCACAAGGCCAATCCGCCGACCGGCCTCCGCGCGATCCTCTTGTCGCCACCGATCCTGCTCTGCTTCGGCTATTTCATTCTCCTCGCGATGTTCCAGATCGGCGTGCAGAACTTCCTGCCGACCATCCTCATCGTCGACGGCTTCACGCTGGCGCTCGGCACGACCGCGCTGACCGCGTTCCTGTTCGCCTCCTCCGGCGGGACGATCGTCGGCGCCGTCCTCGCCGACCGCACGCCGCACCAGGAGCGGCTGGTCGCTGGCGGCCTGCTCGTGGCCGCCATCACGGTCGCCGCCATCGCCTTTGTCCACACCGCAGCGC